>NZ_JAUBOQ010000033.1:63632-80980 GCF_036700325.1 Microcoleus sp. Z1_B2 | reverse complement strand
TTAAATCTGGCGCGTGCTCGTCAGCAAATAGCCTAACCCCACTGGTTTACTCTTTTGACAATTAATCCACCCTGCCTAGCCCCCCTTAAGAAGGGGGGGACAAGAGTCCGATCAAAGTCCCCCTTCTTAAGGGGGATTTAGGGGGATCTAGACTATGGTAAAAAGGAGATTTCTCAAAGGTTGGAGTCTTAAGTTGAAACGAAGAAGGGCAATGCCGTTTCCCTACAGGTATTACAAAAACGTGCGATCGACCAAAAGCAGATGCGAACCAATCCTTTAACCTACAATACTATTTTTAGAGATGCCATCACCGAGCCTCCCAAAGACTCCCCCAAACCATGCCCAAACCAAAAAAGACCCCCGCCAAAACCTACACTGAAATCAACCTCAGCGATCCTCAATATTACTTCAACCGAGAACAAAGCTGGCTAGAATTCAACAACCGCGTGCTTCACGAAGCTCTCGACCCCCGCACGCCCATCCTAGAAAGGCTCAAATTTCTAGCTATTTTTAGCTCCAACCTAGACGAATATTTTATGGTGCGCGTGGCCGCCCTCAAACAGCAAGTACAAGCAAAAGTCAGCAAATTGACTTCCGACGGCAGCACCCCTCAACAACAGCTAGATGCCCTTAACCAGCGACTTTTGCCAATGGTTTCTCAGCAACACTCTTATTTTGAGCAAACCCTGCGGCCGAAACTAGCAGCAAGCGGCATCTACATTCTTGACTACATTGACCTCAATCAAGAACAGCGGAATTACTTGCATCGCTACTTCAAAGAACAAGTATTTCCCGTACTCACTCCCCTAGCAGTTGACCCCAGCCACCCATTCCCCTACCTTTCCAATCTCAGCCTCAATTTAGCAGTAGTAGTCAGGGACCCCGACACGCGGGAAGAATTATTTGCCCGCGTCAAAGTACCGCAGGTTTTGCCGAGGTTTTTGCCACTACCGGGGGATTTGCAGTGGCAGCAGAGGGGCAAATCTCCGGTTTGGACTGGCGTGCCCCTAGAACAGGTGATTGCCCACAATTTAGAAGCTTTGTTTCCGGGGATGGACATTCAGGAATATCACCCGTTCCGCATTACTCGCAATTCCGATTTGACGGTGGAGGAAGATGAGGCGGAGGATTTGCTGTTGGCAATAGAACAGGAACTCCGCAAGCGCCGGTTTGGAGGTTCTGCGGTGCGAATGGAAATTCAAGCGATTATGCCACCTGCACTGCGAGATATGCTGATGGAAGAGCTGGATCTCGGTGAGCAAGATGTTTACGTCGTAGAGGGGCTGCTAGGCCTCAAGGATTTGATGTCTTTTGTGGGGCTGCCGGTGCCGGAACTGAAAGACCCGCCTTGGACTCCGGTTGTGCCGCCCCGTTTGCGGAACTCGGAATCACCAATGATTTTAGGCAAATTAATGTTGGATGCTGAGGAGGGCGAGGATATTTTCACCGCCATCCGCCAGGGGGATTTGATGCTACACCATCCTTATCACTCGTTTGCGGCGACGGTACAGCGGTTTATTACTGAGGCGGCGCACGATCGCTCTGTGTTAGCGATTAAGATGACTTTATACCGCACTTCGGGAGATTCGCCGATCGTCAGCGCCTTAATTGAAGCAGCAGAAAACGGCAAGCAGGTAGCCGTTTTAGTAGAGCTCAAAGCTAGGTTTGACGAAGAAAATAATATTAATTGGGCTCGCAAGTTAGAACAAGCTGGAGTCCACGTAGTTTACGGTTTGGTGGGGCTCAAAACCCACACCAAAATTGTGATGGTAGTGCGTCGCGAGGACGATTACATCCGCCGCTATGTCCACATCGGCACCGGCAATTACAATCCCAAAACAGCCGGACTCTATACCGATGTGGGTTTGTTGAGTTGTCGCGAGGATTTGGGATCGGATTTGACGGATTTGTTTAATTATTTGACGGGTTATTCGCGGCAGGTATCTTATCGCAAATTGTTGGTGGCACCGGTCAATATGCGCGATCGATTTTTAGCTTTAATTCGCCGCGAGGCAGACTTCTGCCGCTTGCAGGCCGAAGGTGGCACCGGTAGCTGTGGCCGCATTGTCGCTAAAATGAATGCTTTAGTTGACCCTCAAATCATTGTTGCTTTGTACGAAGCTTCCCAAGCGGGAGTGAAAATTGATTTGATTATTCGGGGGATTTGCTGTTTGCGTCCCGGCGTTGAAGGTGTTAGCGAAAATATCAGAGTTATCAGTATTATCGGCCGCTTTTTAGAGCATTCTCGGATGTTTTATTTTTTCAACGGTGGCGACGAAGAGGTGTATATTGGTTCTGCTGACTGGATGCAGCGCAATCTCACCAGACGGGTTGAGGCCATAGTTCAAGTGGAAGACCCGACAATTGCTAAGGAATTGCAAGAAATTTTGGGCGTAATGCTGGCTGACAACCGCCAAGCTTGGGATTTGCAGCCGTCAGGACACTACTCTCAGCGGCGGCCGCCTGCTAATTGCCCGGAGGTGAGCTCTCAGCAAATTTTGATGGATATGGTTTTGAATTAGTTATTAGTCATTAGTCATTAGTCATTAGTCATTAGTTGTCAGTTGTCAAATTTGCAGTTAGCAGTGTAGGTTCTTGTTAGCTATTAAGCTGTACTGCATTTAATTTTGACTTTGGGGGCGGGCAAGATGCCCACCCCACAAGATTTTTACTAACATAATTATCCAAATTAAATGCGCGACAACTAATGACTACTGACTAATGACTACTGACTAATGACTACTGACTACTTAACTGTTAAAAGTACGCTTGAATTCTTCTAAGAGATCATCAATTTCTTCGATCGCCTGACTCACATCTATTCTCAGGGATCCCAAGTCCGATCGATCTAACAGCCGCACGAGGGATTCCCGCTTGACTTCGATCTGTGCTACGCGCTCTTTGAGTGTTTGTGCATCCATGGTTTTTTGCCTTTGCTACTATTAACAAAAATATTTGACATTCCCCCCTGCGAACAGACGGAGATTCTTAATTCACCGACATCCCTTTTTGGGCAAATCCTTCACTGTTTTTATATGGTAAGTGATGAACCTGCTCAGGATTTTTTGGTCTGTGTTATAGTTTGATTGTACATCAAAACCTCAGCCAAACTTCAGCCACATTTTAGCGCAAAAAAGGCGGACGTTTGGTATCTGCGGGTTTATTTTTCATCATTCCAGCTAAAAATCGCTTCAGGGCTTTCTCCCGGTTTTTCATAAAAGCCGCCCAAAATCCCGGTTGATATTCATCCATTGTCTTGGCTAGGGCCCAGACATCGATCGCTAAGATATTATAAAGCCTTTCATCTTCGCGCTTGAGCGAGTTAATCTGCTCCAGAACCGCCTTGTTTGCTCCAGCAGTTTGTTTGTCTTCGTCTTTAATCATGTCCGAAAAATGGTTGAAAGGGCAAGAGTGTCGATCGCGATCGCCACTCTGTATACTTTGATGATACTGCCGATCTCGATTGCCTTCTGGAACCAAAGCCGCGCAATTAACACGGATATTTACCAATGGCGCGCCCGGACGAGTCCGGCTGGATAAGCTTCTGAAGCTAGAGACAAGACTGTGGATGCACACCGCTCCCGCGCTCATCGATGCTAGCAGTTTTTGCAGGTCTTTTGGCAAAAAAACTAAATTTATTCAAGACTTTTTGACAGATAATAATTAAAGTATATTTTTTCTGTCCGACTACTTACCTCACTAATATGTTACGTAAAATTTCTTTAGCAAACCTAGCCTTAGTTGTGGGCGGTATTATAGCAGCAGTCGGTTTCGGAGCCTACTTCACAGACAGACCTACCCTGAACCTAGCCGGTTTTTTTTATGGAATTCCGCTGTTGCTAGGAGGTTTGGCCCTGAAAGCCGCCGAACTCGAACCGGTGGAGTTCACCGAACCTACCTCTGCTGAAGTTCTTCTCCTGCGAGAAAGTCAGGCCACAGATACTCAAAACCAAGTCCGCAAAGATGTCACCCGATTTCGCTACGGCCAACCCGCGCACTTAGATGATGCTTTGGAGCGCTTGGGCTTAGCCCCGACAGACGAGGAACGGCCTCTCCTGCAAGGGTTGCGGGAAGTTGATGTTGATGGTGCTTATGGGTTAATTTTAGAGTTTTATTCGCCACTACTGCCGATCGACTTATGGGAAGAAAAGCAAGACAAAATAGCTACTTTTTTTGGGCCCGGTTTGCGCGCACAAGTGACTCAAAAGGCTGGTGACAAAATTGAATTGGCTCTAATTAAAAATACTCAAGTTTAAAGTATTCTGAAGTTTTGAGTGCAGAAATTTTGAAGTCGCCAATTAATAATTAATCCTGCACCGGCTCAGATACTGATTTTAGCGGCAGCGTGAAACCTGTCGCTATCAACAAAAGCTCAATCCGCAATTGGGCGATCGCCAAAATTGGATTTTCCTTCATTACAATAGTGATCGGCAATCTTACAGCAATTTGCGACCAAATTGCTGTAGATCAAAACTTAAATAAAAATAGGTTTTTTCGCTGCCATGAAAGAAACCGGGTTTCAGGCTTAAGCAAATTCATGTTTTTAGAGAAACTGCAGGCAAGTTAAGGATAAACAGAGTTAATCAGCATTAACAAACAAGCGAGAACGAGTAATAAAACGCTCTCCCTCCGGCCCTTCTAGGGAAAAATCGCTGCCTCCTGGCCCCGATGCCACGTCTATAATTAACTGCGTGTGCTGCCAATATTTGTATTGCTGCGCTGCAATATAAAAGGGACAACCGCCTATTTCGCCCAGCAATACGTCACCATCACCGATTATCAATTCGCCATCGGGAAAGCACATGGGGGAACTACCGTCGCAGCAGCCGCCGGATTGGTGAAACATCAATTGTCCGTGTTGAGTTTTGAGATGGTTGATTAATTTTAAAGCGGCTTCTGTTGCGGTGACTTTGGCAGTTTCCATTGCAGTCTCTTTGTGTAGCAATTTTATTTCGTTTTTGAATGAGATTTTTTTTTATAAACCGCAGAGGGCGCAGAGGGCGCAGAGAAGGAGAGGAAAGAGAGAAAGAAGGAGTTCGCGAATCATTGAAGTTTGTCTTTCTTCTTTCTTTCTTCCCAATGACTAAAATCTTAGAAGAAACCTAATGCTTTCGGGCTGTAGCTGACTAACAAATTCTTGGTTTGCTGGTAGTGATCTAACATCATTTTGTGATTTTCGCGGCCGATACCGGATGATTTGTAGCCGCCGAATGCTGCGTGGGCTGGATATAGGTGATAGCAGTTTGTCCACACGCGGCCTGCTTGAACGGCGCGGCCCATGCGGTAGGCGGTGTTGATGTCGCGAGTCCAAACTCCGGCACCTAAACCGTAGAGGGTATCGTTGGCAATTTCTAATGCTTCGGCTTCGTCTTTGAAGGTGGTTACTGCTAATACTGGGCCGAAGATTTCTTCTTGGAAAATTCGCATTTTGTTGTTTCCTTTGAAGACTGTTGGCTGGAAGTAATAGCCGTCTTGCAAGTCGCCGGATAAGATGTTTCTTTCGCCACCAATGAGGCATTCTGCGCCTTCGGCGTGACCGATTTTGACGTATTCGGCGATTTTTTCCATCTGGTTGATGGAGACTTGCGCGCCGAGGGCGGTTGTCGGATCTAAGGGGTTGTCTTGTTTGATTTGGCGGATGCGATCGATCGCCCTTTCCATGAATCGATCGTAGATTGACTCCTGAATTAAGGCGCGGGAGGGACAGGTGCACACTTCGCCTTGATTAAATGCAAACATGACTAATCCTTCGACTGCTTTGTCGAGGAATTCGTCGTCTTGGGCGCAGATATCTTCAAAGAAAATGTTGGGAGATTTGCCACCTAGTTCTAGGGTGACGGGGATGACGTTTTGGGAGGCGTATTGCATGATTAGCCTGCCGGTGGTGGTTTCCCCGGTGAAGGCGACTTTGGCAATCCGGGGACTGGTGGCGAGGGTTTTGCCGATTTCGGCGCCGGGCCCGTTTATTACGTTGATAACGCCGTCTGGTACTAAGTCGGCGATGATTTCCATCAGTACCAAGATTGAGGCGGGGGTGGGGCCTGCTGGTTTGAGCACGACGCAGTTTCCGGCGGCGAGGGCTGGGGCGAGTTTCCAGGCGGCCATTAATATCGGGAAGTTCCACGGGATGATTTGTCCGATGACGCCTAGGGGTTCGTGGAAGTGGTAGGCGACTGTTGTTCCGTCGAGTTCGCCGATCGACCCTTCTTGAGCTCGGATGCAGCTTGCGAAGTAGCGGAAATGGTCGATCGCCAGCGGTATGTCTGCGAGGCGGGTTTCGCGAATTGGTTTGCCGTTGTCCCAGGTTTCGGCGATGGCGAGGCGATCGAGGTTTTCTTCGATGCGATCGGCTATTTTGTGTAAAACCCGCGCCCTATCGGCTGGGGAAGTCTTACCCCACTTGTCTTTCGCGGCGTGGGCGGCATCCAGTGCCAATTCTACATCCTCGGCGGTCGATCGGGGGATTTGACAAATTGATTTTCCTGTAATTGGAGACAGGTTTTCCGAGTATTTCCCTTTCACCGGTGGCACCCACTTGCCGCCGATAAAGTTGTCGTAGCGAGTTTGAAAAATCGACTGACTGCCGGATTGAACAGGTGCTGCTACTACCATTTTATTACCTGATTAAAATTTGTTTTCGCTGGCAATTGAAATCTCTTGCATATCAACTATCGTCTATTTTCCGCAACTTCGGTCAGTTCATATACAAAATTTTACATTTTTCCAAAATTTTGCAGTCCCTGTAGGGGCGGGTTCACCAACAATCTGAGGCTAAAACAAACCATCTCAAAAACCCGCCTCCACCCTACGGTAAACACTATTATTAATTAACTGTTCCAGTATCGTTTATTTTCGCTCTCTTCGGTCAGTTTATATACGAGGTTTTACATTTTTAAATTATTTCGCAGTCCCTGTAGGGGCGGGTTTACCAACAATATCTGGCTAAAACAAACAATCTCAAAAACCCGCCCCCACCCAACGGTAAACACTATTAATTAACTGTTCAATTCTCCTCTATATTCGATAATTTCGGTCAGTTCATATACAAAATTTTACATTGTTAAAATATTTTGCAGTCCCTGTAGGGGCGGGTTCACCAACAATCTCTGGCTAAAACCAACAATCTCAAAAACCCGCCCCCACCCAACGGCAAACACTATTAATTAACTGTGATGCAGCTCTCCTTTGTGCTGCTATAAAAACATCCGCTAGCTGATAGTAATTTTTGACGAATGGCGGGTGGTGCCAACCAAAAATAGAGCCAAAATGGGGGCTGTAAGGTATTTGGTAATTCCCATATCGTTATCAGCAACCTCAATATAAATCTCCTGAGCATCGACCAGTTTAGTGCCAATCCAAATCACCGACTTAAATTTGAGTGATTGCAACTATTACAACTTTTGATCCGACTCTTATAAAACATCGCGTAATTAAGGCTATTCATAAAAGTTTCATTTATCAGAGATGTTGCACCATTCTCAATAAGCTTTTATGAACAGGCTTTCCGGCCTGTTCCACAAGAAAATTCACTCTTTGTGGAACAGGCCGGAAAGCCTGTTCTTGAGAAGGGTGCTGTGAGATTAATCCAAGCTGCCTACCGCTCAATCTGTGGCAAATAGCCGAATTATTTCCTCACCTTGATGCCTAGCCGTCCGTCACAAATAATCACGTTTTTTAAATTTGCACCCCAAAACTCAAACCATCGCAGCGTTTTATTGCTAAAATTGAAAAAAATAGTAAATAAGTGCATTCATCATTATCAATGTGACGATTTTGCATAATATTTATTAGCACCATCAGCAATAAGGGTTAAAACACTCAATGTCTGCTCAAGGGTTTTATCGTCGTTCACTCCCCGATTCTGCTATTGCCTTTTCCTCCGTAGAGGGAAAGCAAATATTTCGAGAAGCCTTGGCATTGGGAGGTATGGAAGGGTATTTTGCTCTAGCGGAACAGTTTCACACTCAAGCAGAACCCGCTTTTTGTGGATTGGGTAGTTTAGTTGTTGTTCTTAATGCCTTATCCATCGATCCGGGTCGCATTTGGAAAGGGGTGTGGAGATGGTATGGAGAGGAATTTTTAGACTGTTGCTTACCTCTTTGGGTCATTAAAGAAAACGGTATCACCTTTGATGAGTTTGTCTGTATAGCACGTTGCAACGGTGCTGTTGTAAAACCTAACCGTTACCACCAAAGCAGCTTGGAAAACTTTCGGCAAGCTGTTGAGGAGGTGACTGCGGCATCAGGTGATATTCATCTAGTTGTTTCCTACAGCCGAAAGGTATTGGGACAAACCGGTGATGGTCACTTCTCACCAATTGGTGGCTATCATCCACAGCGGGATCTAGTTCTTCTGCTGG
This sequence comes from Microcoleus sp. Z1_B2, assembly GCF_036700325.1. Lineage (NCBI taxonomy): Bacteria > Bacillati > Cyanobacteriota > Cyanophyceae > Oscillatoriales > Microcoleaceae > Microcoleus > Microcoleus sp. Z1_B2. The sequence goes on along the minus strand of NZ_JAUBOQ010000033.1, from coordinate 72,621 downwards.
ATGTTGCCCGTTTCAAATATCCACCTCACTGGGTTTCTCTGCCTTTGTTATGGCAAGCATTTGAACCTCTCGATTCCGTCACTAATCAATGTCGAGGTTATATTTCCTTGCAGAAGAGTGAAAGGTTGCCAGAAACCTTTTTTCATGTTGCTTGTGATTTACATCAGTGGGGTAGTGTTGCTACTTACTTTGCAGAAATACTCCCCGACATTGTGAGAAAAGAGCAACCTGATTCAATTGCTTCATTTGTCAGTACCCTTCTGCACCATTGGCCTGTTGAATTCACAACTATGCTGCATACCTCGTCAGAAACGGCAGAGACACTTGAGAAATTACGGGCAGCTATTCAGTTAAATTCACTGTTTGATATTGTTCACCAATGCTTGTCAAGCGATGACTGGGATGCAATGTCTGTTGTAGGGAAGTGGTCGCAACAGCCATTCGTAGCAGAGATAATAACAGCAATATTACTCTCGTGCCCCGAAACGCTTTATGCAACTCTCAAACCTGAGTTACGACTGTGGTTTAGTGATGTTCGCCACCTTGAGAAACTACTCCCTCCCTGGGATGTAGAGATATCTAGATTGAGAGAACAAATGTCAGCACTCCAAGAGTTTTACATTTTATATTCAAAGGCACATCAGTGTAATATCCCTAGTGCGGGCTTTGGAAACTGGGAATGAAAACTGGCTGCGCTGCGCCCTCCAAGACAAAATTCACCAGCCTTACCGCCAATCTCTGATTCAGGGATATGAAGCAGTGCAACAAGCTGCCCTGAATGCAGGGGCCTATGGAATGGTAATTAGCGGTGCCGGGCCAACACTTTTAGCTTTAATGGATGTTACTAATGCTGATGCGGTTGAGAAAGCGATGGCTGCTGCTTGGATGGAATTTGGGGTAAAGGCTGATGTAAGGGCGATCGGGCTTGATACTCAAGGCGCGCAAGTCTCCATTTAATTAGTGGTAAGGTGCGTACCCGAGAGGGTAAACGCATCTTAAAAATTCGCGATCATCTAAAAATATTAAGACCACCTATAATTGACAGTCTATAAACCGCTGAAAAGCCTGTTTCATGGGATCTGTGTTACAAAAAGAACAGAAATCTTTTATGGGTAGCAAGTCATGCCAGTTCGCTTCATCAATGATCGCTATGCTCTATCTCCTAACCCCCGATCAGGTGGAATGGCAGATGTTTACCGCGCAAGAGACTACGATCGGGAAGAACGACTGGTTGCGGTCAAAGAATTCAAACACGGGCAGATTGAAGCAGATATTCTAGCCGAGTCCTTCAGGCGTGAAACCCAAGCCCTCCAAGAGTTAAAGCATCCTGGAATCATGGAACTTCTAGATTCTGGTAAGGATGAAACTACGGGTAACTATTTTCTTGTCTTGGAGTGGATGGACAAGGATTTGGCAACTCTTCTGAAAGAATCTCCTCCCGACGGTTGGGATTCATTTTGGAAAGCGGTAGCGTTACCCGTGTTGGAGGCTCTGGCTTTTTCCCATAATCGCAGAATAATACACCGCGATATCAAGCCCAGCAACATTTTAGTGGGAAGTGACGGTAAACTCAAACTTGCTGACTTTGGCATATCCAAGCTTAAGGGGTATTTGCAACCAAGCATTACTCTCAAAGACTTTGTATCGCGTACATTCACTCCGCCAGAAACCGACGATGGTTCCTATACCTACACCCGCGATATTTTCAGTTTTGGTGTATTGGTTTTGAAGTGCCTGACCAATATTGAACTCACAGATCATAATAGTATCCCCAGCGCACTGAAAGCGTTTAATGCACCACCTGAAATCCTTGAAATAATCGAGCGTGCTGTTTCCCTCGACCCCGCAGAGCGTCAACCTAATGCAGAGGTACTACTAGCTGAACTTAATGTTATTCAAGGGAAGACAAAAACAGGAGCAATTAAGAAGCCTCCTTGCTTCCTTAAGCTTATACCAAAGTGCTTGAACAGACTTAAAAGTGAAATTGAGATTTCTTCTGAAGTTGAGATCGAGAATCTTATCCTTGACGATCTCAATAATGAATCGGGTTGTGGGATTCGTCCCTATAAATTTAAGGACGACGCAGACGATCCATCTCGTGAAGATCATTACGAAATTTATGGTGTTTCCTATCGGTATCACATGAAGGTGGATCAAAACCGAGGAAATCACCTAGTTATTTTCAATGCTTGGTCTACTTCCTACTCGCAACTGGAACAGCGTCGAGAGCGTGCTTGGAATCTATCCTACGAGTTCAAATTTGGAACGCCACTGAATTTATATGAAGCAAAAGAGGTTATTCAGAAGCTACAGGATGCAGTTATAGAGCATGAAGCCAACTTAAAAGAACAAGAAGATGAAAAAGAAAAGCAACGGATATTCCAAGTTTGGTGGGATATTCTCAGAGCTAAAACTGATTGGGAGAAAAAACGAGAAAAACCGATTAAATACACAAGCGTTACTCGTGACGGAAACCGCGTTACCTTTGAACTATCAGAGCTTCCAGAAGATGACCTAGCTGGACAACCCCGCCATGTGACACACTCAAAAGGATTTAGCATCTTGGGGGGAGATGTTGAGCAGGTCATCAGTGACAGATTGACTCTTTATGTTAAATATGGAGAACCAGACAGACTCCCACAATCTGGTGAGTTACGCTTTGATACTCGTGCTGCTGAGGTTGCCCTAAATAGACAAAAAAATGCCCTAGATGCCGTTAGATTCGACCGCGCAGTACGCTCAGATATTCGCCAATTGCTCGTCAATCCTCAAGAAGTCCGTACTCCTGACGTAGAAGTAGATTTACAGTTTATTCAACCTCTCAATGAATCACAGCAGGAAGTTGTTAAAGCTGCACTCGCAACAGAAGATTTTCTGATTGTCCAAGGTCCACCAGGTACAGGAAAGACAACATTTATTACAGAAGTTGTTCTGCAAACTCTTAAAGCTAATCCTGATGCTCGAATTCTGCTCAGTTCACAAACTCATGTTGCACTAGATAACGCCCTAGAACGGATTCAAGCTAAAAATCCTAACTTGAAGTTGGTGCGACTTGGTAACCATGAACGGGTATCAGAGAATGTTCATTCGCTCTTACTCGAAGAACAGATGGAACAGTGGCGAGAGGGTGCGATCGCTAAAGGACAGGAATTTATTGATAATTGGTCAGCGCAACGAGGTATTTCTCAGCATAACAGTGAAATAGCCAAACTCTTTCAAGAAATGAAAACTCTGGTTACAAAAATTGAAAGTCTCAGAGGAGATGTTAATATCTGGAAACACGATTTAGATCAAATACTAGCAATAAATTACAACCCCGAAAATCCCGATTCATTGTTGGAGACTAAAATTCCCAAGGATAAGCTAGAGGAATGTCAGAGTATTGAAGCTGAAATTAGTATCCTTCGTAAGCAATTAAAAGAAGCACGAGAGCAACAGAAGGAAAAAGCAAAGCGTCTTAAAGAATTAACCGGAAGCAGTATCAATAAACTTTTGAGACTTTCAGTTCAGGAGATAGAAGAGCGGATCAATCAACTAATAGATCCAAATGCACCCCAGGCGAAAATGCTCCAACGGCTGATAGCTATTCAGGCAGAGTGGTTCGATCAGTTTGGTCGAAATGAGAAATTCAATGCACCTTTGATTAAGCGATCGCAAGTAGTAGCCGGAACTTGCATCGGAATTCCTAGAGATATTCAAGACATAGAATTTGACCTGTGTATTGTTGATGAGGCTTCAAAAGCTACGGCGACAGAAGTGTTGGTTCCAATTGCGCGATCGCATCGCTGGATACTCGTTGGCGACCCTAAACAACTCCCACCATTTCGAGATGAAGCCAGTAGAGATTCTGACTTTTTGGAAAAATACGAACTTACTCAGGATGATATTCGAGAAACTTTATTCGATCGACTGCTCAGAACACTCCCAGATGGGTGTCGCAAGATGTTAACAATCCAACATAGGATGGTAGCACCAATCGGCAATTTGGTCAGTGAGTGCTTCTATGATGGTCAGCTAAAAAGTGCCAGGACTGACTTAGATCAACATCTTCGCAGTGTTTTACCACAACCTGTGACTTGGTTAACAACAACCAAACTTCCGAATAGTCGCGAACAGTCTGCCAATTCTAGCTTTAACAATATTTGTGATGTCAATGTCATAGTTCAGTTTCTCAAACAGCTAAACCAGACGGCAGTAAAGGCACAGAAAAAATACAGTGTCGCTGTATTGACCGGGTATGCAGCACAGCTAAAGTTGCTTGATCGTAACCTGGCCTCAGAATTAAACAATTGGCAAGCATTAACCGTTGAGTGTAATACAGTGGATGCTTTCCAAGGACGCGAAGCTGATATTGCAGTGTACTCTGTGACTCGTTCTAACAAAGAAGGTAAAGTGGGTTTTTTACGCGATGCAGAACGACTTAATGTAGCTTTATCCAGAGGGAAAGTTGGCTTAGTAATCGTAGGAGATCACCACTTCTGTAGAACCTCACATGACAACCCATTACACCGAGTTTTGGATTACGTTGAAAGTCACCCTAAAAATTGCGCCCTAAAGGAGCCTAACTTATGAATTCCGAAGAATCAGTTTTTCTTACTCCAGAAGAACTACGTCGATATGACAATCGTACAGGCTTCGATTTAGTTAGCTGTAAAGAAGTCGGATTGCCAGTTTATAAAATCACTGTTCAAGCTCTAACCCAACTCCGTAAACCGATTCCCCCGATAGAAGAATATGTCTTGAAAGCTATTAATGCTAGTTTATCCTCAGAAGTGGATATTGCTGGATTTCTTGGTCTCGAACCGTCTATTATCAGGGATGCAATGATAAATTTAAGGATGAGTGAGGATATTGACCTCATAGCTCCTGATGGCTCTCTGATGCAAGTTTGGAAATTGACTAAGAAAGGCGAAGGAACGCTCCGCGATGCCAAAATTATTGTTCCCGAAGAGCGAACATTTGATATAAATTTTGATGGGCTTTTACGGTATCCTCGCTGGTATGGGCGATTGGAATCACGCTTACTCAAGCAAAAAGACTTGCGTAATCAAGAAATCATAGAAATTGAACCATCTCCGAAAAAGCCACCCGAACTTTCCGATATTAAACTAAAAGAAGTAGACGCAATTATTCGCCAGATTGAGGGGTCAAACAAAGCCAAAGTCAAGCAAGATCGAGACCTGCTCGCCTTGAAAGCTATTGAGCGTAGACAGAGATTTTTTCAACCTGCATTGGCACTAATCTATAAAGCAAAAGATAGTGATGATGTTCAGGTTGCCTTCGGTATTGATGGTGTCCTTTCCACTGAACATGAAGCCGCTTTCGCCCGTTCTAATGGAGTCAAGAAACTTAAAATATTAGAGACGATAAAAGAAAGCGCACCACGGAAACTAGCTGAAGAAGTTTTAGGACGTGAATACATCGATCGAAACCCTATTCCAAATATTGAAATCGTCAAAGAAAAAGTATTTACGGCTCAGGCTGAACTACAAGCCCAAATTGAGACCACACAAAATCGGATTGAGCAGACTAATAACGATGAAGAAAAACGTCTTCTAAATCAGCAGCTTCAAGAGGCTTTACAGCGAATAGAATATCTTGAGAATCAACTTAAATCTGAACTAGCTTCGCTGCCTATTCGTTTTCTAGAAGTATACGAACACCGTCCACTGCTCGAACAGGCTCTTAAAGATAGCCAAGAACGTCTGATGATTATCTCGCCTTGGATTCGAGCAAGTTCTGTGGATAAAAAATTTCTCCAAGAGTTTGAAAATCTCCTCAAGCGGGGAGTGGAAGTTTTCATGGGCTACGGTTTGGGGGAAAACGACAATGATAAAAAGAATCAACGGGACATCCAGGCTGAGAAGAATATTCAAAAATTAGCGAGTCAGTACAAGGATAATTTCCGGCTCAAGCGCCTTGGAGATACCCATGCAAAAATCCTCATTTCTGATGTGAAATTCGCTGTAACAACAAGTTTCAACTGGCTTTCTTTCAAGGGCGATCGCGATCGCACGTTCCGGGATGAGCGGGGGACGCTGGTATCTGACCCCCAGAAAATTGATGAACTGTTCGATAGCTATAGGTCGCGATTTAAAGATTGAATGGTATCGCTTCCACAAAGTTAAAACCTTCTTCCCTCGGACGGACTCTGCGCTTAATTAAAAAATTGAGTGATTTTTAATACAATTGCGGACTCAACACTCGCTCGAACGCCTCAATTTTCGATGGGGATCTAAAATTCACCTAAAGTTCGACGCCCTTTGGCAAAACCCTCCCTAAGATAGAAGTTAGGGGACGATCGGTCACATAGCCGATTCAGGGGCAAGTGTCAAGGACTCCATCGAACCCAAATCCAGAGCAGCAAGACAGGGAGGACATCAAAATCATGGTAAACGCGCCGACAGGGGAAACCCGCCTGGGTCCGATCGATCAGGTGCAAGCCTTAGACCGCGATTGCACAACCCTATCTCGTCACGTACTCCAGCAACTTCAAAGCTTTTCAGCAGATGCTCAGGATCTCAGCGCCCTGATGAATCGCATCGGACTAGCTGCCAAGCTGATCGCGAGGCGGCTCAGCAGAGCCGGATTAATGGCAGATGCCTTGGGGTTTACAGGGGCTACGAACGTGCAGGGAGAATCCGTCAAAAAGATGGATATCTATGCTAATGAAGTGTTTATCTCGGTATTCCAGCAAAGCGGACTTGTCTGCCGCTTGGCTTCGGAGGAAATGGAAAAACCCTACTACATTCCCGAAAATTGTCCGATCGGGCGTTACAGTCTGCTCTACGACCCTATAGACGGTTCTTCCAATCTTGACATCAATCTCAATGTAGGCTCCATATTCAGCATCCGCAAGCAAGAGGGGGACGATGAAGATGGTTCTGCTTCCGACTTGCTGCAACATGGACACAAACAAATTGCCGCTGGCTACGTACTCTACGGCCCCAGTACCATGCTGGTTTATTCGATCGGTCAGGGTGTTCATTCCTTTACCCTCGATCCCAGTTTGGGCGAGTTTATTCTAGCTAACGAAAACATTAAGGTTCCCGATCGCGGCCCGATTTACAGCGTTAATGAAGGCAACTTCTGGCAGTGGGAGGAATCTTTGAGAGACTACATTCGCTACGTACACCGCAGCGAAGGCTACAGCGCCCGGTACGGTGGGGCTTTGGTGGGAGATTTCCACCGGATTTTATTCCAGGGAGGCGTGTTTTTGTACCCCGGAACGGTGAAAAACCCCGAGGGCAAATTGCGTTTGCTCTACGAATCGGCTCCTTTGGCGTTTTTGATGGAGCAAGCCGGCGGGCGCGCCAGTACGGGAGTTCAAGACATTTTAGACGTTGTGCCGACCAAACTGCATGAGCGATCGCCCTTGATTGTCGGCAGTAAAGAAAATGTAGCAATGGTGGAGTCTTTTATTCAAGATCGATCGCGCAATCCTAGAACAGTCCAAAAGTGAAGGAAGTTCGGCAACGAGCAATGTACGGGATGTAACGGATGTAACGGATGTAACGGATGTCAGGAAGAAGGAAGAGGGTTTTAACTTATAACTTTCGACTCCCAATTACCAATTCCCCATTGCCAATTTTCAATTACCACTTTTCAATTTTCAATTTCCAATTTCCAAGTCCCAATTAACAGCTATCAAATTGTAGGAGTTACAGTAATGACAGCAACACCAACGAATCACCTGTTAGAAATCAAAGAAATTGGCCAAAGTATCTGGATGGACAATTTGACTCGCGATCTGATCGAGTCCGGCGAACTCAAACAGATGATTGAAAGTCGGGGACTGCGCGGGATTACATCTAATCCGGCTATTTTTGAGAAAGCGATCGCGGGTAATGTGATTTACGACGCGGATATCGAAGCGGGCATCCGGGCGGGTAAATCTGTAATGGAGATTTACGAATCTCTGGTATTTGAAGATATCCGCAACGCTTGCGACATCTTCGCCCCAGTTTACGCAGAGTCGAAGGGTTTGGACGGTTACATTAGCATTGAAGTGCCACCGACGATCGCCAACGACACAGAAAGCACGATTAGCGAAGCCCTGCGCTATTACAAAGCCCTCGGCAAAGAAAACGTGATGATTAAGATTCCGGGAACCGCTGAAGGTTTGCCCGCAGTTGAGCGAGTCATCAGCGAAGGGATTAACGTTAACGTGACTTTGCTGTTCTCGGTTGACAGCTACGTCGAAACCTTCTGGGCTTACATTCGCGGTTTGGAAGCGCGGGCGGCTAAAGGTTTGGATGTGAGCAATATTGCTTCTGTTGCCAGTTTCTTCTTGAGCCGGATCGACATCAATGTCGATGGCAAGATTGACGAGAAACTCAAAAATGTCACAGATATTTCCACAAAAGCTAAACTGGAAGCGGTGAAGGGGAAAGTGGCGATCGCCAATGCGAAGGTAGCTTACCAGAAGTATAAAGAGATCGTAGCGAGCGATCGCTGGCAAGCATTAGCGGCCAAGGGAGCGAAAGTACAGCGCTTGCTGTGGGCTTCCACCAGCACCAAAAACCCCAACTACAGCGATGTCATGTACGTCGATGAACTAATCGGCCCGGACACGGTTAACACTTTGCCGCCGAACACCGTTGAAGCTTGTTTCGATCACTGCGATGTCGCACCCCGGATTGAGAACAACGTTGCAGAAGCTTACACGCTGATCGAAAGTCTCAAAGATCCCGACATTGACATCAACTTGGATCAAGTGATGGCAGACTTGCTCTTGGACGGGATTGATAAATTCGTCACCCCGTTCCAATCCCTGATGGATTCCTTGCAAGAGAAAGTGCAGAAGTTGTCACCCGTCGCCTAGACAGATATCTGTATCCTTAAAGGCAGAAGCATTTAGGAGTCGGAATAGATAATTGTTTTGGCTCTTGAGTGCTGAGTTTTGAATCTCAAACCGGGAAAATTTGAGACCAATTGGTCTCAAAAATCCGACAGAGGAAAATCAAATCCCGATTACTTTGGCTCTTGG
>NZ_JAUBOQ010000033.1:0-63532 GCF_036700325.1 Microcoleus sp. Z1_B2 | reverse complement strand
GGGAAAATTTGAGACCAATTGGTCTCAAAAATCCGACAGAGGAAAATCAAATCCCGATTACTTTGGCTCTTGGCGCTAAGTTTTGAATCTCGAACCGGGAAAATTTGAGACCAATTGGTCTCAAAAATCCGACAGAGGAAAATCAACTGCCTTCTCTAGCAGAAATCTCGCCAGAAGATCCAACTCGAATTTTCCATCTCCGACCGCTGAGGAATTGCCATGCAAACTATCAATACCCTAGTAGAAACCGAATATGGCACTGCCCAACTTGATGTAGCTGAACGGACAAGGCTTCAAGAACTAGAATCCATTGTCGAACATGGACTTCAGATATTTTACGAAGTTGGCAAAGCCCTTGATGAGATTCGGGAAGAGAAACTGTACCGTGAAACTCACAAGACTTTTGAGGCTTATTGCCTTGACAACTGGGGCATCGGAAGACGGACAGCAGATCGATTTATTTCAGCAGCGCAGGTTGTCGAAAATTTGAGACCAATTGGTCTCAAAATTCCGACAAAGGAAAATCAAGTCCGTCCTCTAACAGGATTACCCCCAGAGCTACAACTCGAAATTTGGCAAGAAGCTCTGGAGTTATCGCCTAATAGTATGCCCACTGGTGCAGCAGTTCAGCGCCTGGTAGAGCGGCGATTTCCTTCAAACGGAAACGGGCGAACGCCTAAAGATAGTGCTTCGGAAGTCGAGAAGTTGCGATCGGACAATCAGCGGCTCAGAGAGCAAATCCGACAGCAAAACAGAGAAAGGGATAGGCGTGCTGCTGCTGTGGCTTTAGAGTTAGAGCAGTTGCGCTCAGAGAATAGGCAGCTAAAAGCTGAACTGCTACAGCGGGATAAGGATTGGGAAGTTCGACTGGCTTTTGAGAGGAACAAAATTCGCGAGGAGGTTAGGGGAGAACTCAGAGAGGAACTTAAGGCTGAACTCAGGGAAGAAATCAGAGCCGAAATAAAATCTGAGTATCAGGCTCAAATTAAAGAATTGACGGCTAAATATGAAGCCATAATTCAGGATTTATCAGTAAGGTTGACAGCTATGGAAGGAGCAAAATAAGAAATGGTCGCAATACTTGAAAACCCACTGCGCGTCGGTTTGCGAAAAGAACGAGTGCCGGAACCACAAATTCTGGTAATCTTCGGAGCTTCTGGGGATCTGACCCAGCGCAAACTGGTACCTGCAATTTATCAGATGAAGCGCGATCGACGCTTGCCACCGGAAACTACCGTGGTGGGAGTAGCCCGCCGCCCTTGGAGTCACGATTACTTCCGCGAGCAAATGCGCGAAGGCATAGAAGAATTTGGCGGCGGGATTGGCAATGAAGAATTTTGGCAAGAATTCGCTAAAGGTTTGTACTACTGTCCGGGCGACATAGACAACCCCGAAAGCTATCAAAAACTAAAAGCTTTCTTAGCGGAAATCGACGAAGAAAGGAGAACTCGCGGCAATCACATATTTTATCTCTCAGTTTCCCCGAACTTTTTCCCAGAAGCAATTAGGCAACTGGGCGCGGCTCAAATGCTGGTCGATCCAGTAAAACACCGCTTGGTAATTGAAAAACCCTTCGGCCGCGACTTGAGTTCGGCAAAAGCTCTCAACCGAGTCGTGCAGAAGGTTTGCCAAGAACAGCAAGTTTACCGGATAGACCACTATTTGGGTAAAGAAACTGTTCAAAATTTAATGGTGTTCCGGTTTGCTAACGCGATTTTTGAACCGCTGTGGAATCGGCAATTTGTCGATCACGTACAAATTACAGTTGCAGAAACAGTAGGCGTAGAAGACCGGGCCGGTTACTACGAATCCTCTGGGGCGTTGCGGGATATGCTGCAAAACCACTTGATGCAGATTTTCTGTCTGACGGCGATGGAACCGCCGAACTCGCTCGACGCTGACAGCATCCGCACCGAAAAGATGAAAGTTCTGCAAGCAACTCGCTTGGCAGATTTGAATAACTTGGAGTTCTCAGCGATTCGGGGTCAATATTCCGCAGGTTGGATGAAGGGCAAACAGGTGCCAGGATATCACGATGAACCGGGGGTGGCTCCCAATTCGACAACGCCGACTTTTGTGGCGATGAAGTTTATGATTGACAACTGGCGCTGGCAGGGAGTGCCTTTCTACCTGCGAACCGGCAAACGGTTGCCGAAAAAAGTTAGCGAAATTGCGATTCAGTTCCGCGAAGTTCCGCTGCTAATCTTTCAGTCCGCGGCCCAACAAACTACTCCTAACGTTTTGACTATGCGCGTGCATCCGAACGAGGGGATTTCGCTGAGGTTTGAGGCGAAAATGCCGGGGCCGGATTTGCGGACGCGGACGGTGGATATGGATTTCAGTTACGGTTCTTCGTTTGGGGTGACATCTTCGGATGCTTACGATCGCCTGTTAATTGATTGTATGCTGGGCGACCAAACTTTGTTTACCCGTTCTGATGAAGTGGAAGAAGCTTGGCGGGTGGTAACGCCGGCCTTGATGGCTTGGGAATCGTCCAACGACCAAGATTTGGTTCCTAAATACGAAGCCGGTACTTGGGAACCTGCGGAAGCAGAACTGCTAATTAACAGAGATGGCCGCAAGTGGCGAAGACTTTAAGAGCCATTAGTCAGCAGTCATTAGTCCTTAGTTATAGGTCAGCATTAGTATTAGTTATTAGCTAAGAACGGCTAACTAAGAACGGCTAACTAAGGACTAAGGACTAAGGACTAAGGACTAAGGACTAAGGACTAATAACTAATAAGAAAGGAGAAAAGATTTATGACGATGACACCGATGAAAGCTCCGCCTCTGGTTTCGCTACAAAGTCCTAAAGATGTGTCGATCGACCAAATAGAGGCCGAATTGAGTCAAATTTGGGAAAGTTACAGAGAATCGGGGTCGAAGGGCGATTTTCCGATCGCTAGTAGGGCAACAACTTTTACTTTTGTAGTCTACGAACCGGAAGAAACTCAGCGGTTATTGGCGGATCTGGGGTTTTACGACGGGCCGGTGGACGGTATTACCGGGCCGATGACGGCATCTAGCATCAGGGCGGCTCAAAAAGCTTATGGGCTGCCGAGAACAGGCAAAGCTAACGATGAATTGCTGGCGACTTTGCGGGAAGAAGTGGCTCGCAAAAATTCCACAGGCGAGGAGATGGGATCGAGTGGCTTGGGTTCCGGGGGTTCGGGGGTGGCTGACGCGATTGTGGCTGCCAATCCCTGCCGGATTATTGCTCTGTGCCCGACAGCGGGGGAAGATACGGGCGTGCAGGCTCAAGTGGCTGCTTATTGTCCGGTTCACAAGCGCACCAGTGGCAATCTGATCTGCTGCGAGTACATTACGCTGCGGGGTACGGAAGCTGCGCTGGAACGGGTGAGCGGCATTGTGACGGCGTTGACTATCGCTGATTTGCCGACGCTGCTGTGGTGGAAGGCGAATCCTGATGCCGATCGAGGTTTGTTCCAGCGGCTGGCGGCAGTTAGCAGTTCTGTGATTGTTGACTCTAGCAGCTTTGCTGAGTGTGAAGCTGAATTGCTGTTGATGCAAAGTCTGATCGAGGAGGGAATTCCGATCGCGGATCTGAATTGGCGCCGGTTGGCCGCATGGCAGGAGTTGGCTGCTGAGGCTTTTGACGCCCCGGAACGTCGCGCTGCGATTCGGGAAATCGATCGGGTGACGATCGATTACGAACAGGACAATTCTACTCAAGCGCTGATGTATTTGGGTTGGCTGGCGAGCCGGCTTCAGTGGCGTCCGGTTGCTTTCAAACAGGAAGAGGGCGATTACCACATCAAGCGAATTAAATTCGCGGGGCCGGACGAACGGGTTATCGAAGCCGAGTTGGCTGCTATTCCTACTGCTGATTCGGGCGATGTCGCGGGCGATTTGATTGCTCTGCGTTTGAATTCTACAAACGAAAAGGCTGACTGCGGTACGGTTCTGTGTTCGGAAGCGGGCGGCTGTATGCGGATGGAAACAAAGGGTGGCGCTCAAACCGATCGGTTTAACCAGGTGAGTCCTCTGTTCGATCAGGTGACGGAACAGTTGCTGGGTCAGCACCTCCAGAGTTGGGGCCGAGATGTGCTTTACGAAGAAAGTTTGGCAGTGACGGCTCAAATGCTGAAGTTAGCTAAGCGGTAAAAAGAAGTTCGGCAACGGATTGTGTAGCGGATGTAACGGATGTAACGGATGGATGGAATCAGGAGAAAGGAGAAAGGAATAAGCAAGACGGATTGAGTTAATATTCAGTGGGGCAGGCAATGTCTGCCCTACTTTTTTAGGAGTTATGAATTTTAAGTTAGGAGTTTTGAATTAATCCTGTTATTTAACTCAAAACTCTAAATTACTTCCCAAAAGCCACTAAATTACCTCTCTTCTTCTCATTCTTCCTGGGAGCATCTCATATTTGTAAAAATACTTCTTCTGGCTCCTTCCTTCTTCTGGCTCCTTCCTTCTTCCTCTTTCCTTCTTCCTCTTTCCTTCTTCCCCTTTCCTCCTGCCTCCTGCCTCCTGCCTCCTGCCTCAAAACTCCAATTTCTAGCGGAGGGCTGCAAAGGTGAGATGCTCCCTTCTTCCTTCGCGCCCTAGCGCTTACGCGCGGCTTCGCCTAACGCGTCTTCGCGGTTCGTTAAATATGTATTTTTTGTGAATAACCTAGAACTATGGCTTTAGTAATTGCTGGCGAACGCAGCGGTGCGGGAAAGACTACTGTAACGATCGCCCTTTTAGCTTATTTAATCCGTCGCGGCTTGAATGTTCAATCTTTTAAGGTGGGTCCCGATTACATTGACCCGATGTTTCATGCTTTTGTCACCGGTCGCCCCTGTCGCAATTTAGACCCGGTATTAACGTCTGAATCTTATGTAAAAAAGTGTTTTTCTCGTCATATTCAAGATGTCGATTATGCCTTAGTTGAAGGGGTGATGGGACTCTTTGATGGAGTGAGTCGAAGGAATCAGGAATCAGGAAGGCACGACACGGATTTTGACACGGATACACGGATTAATTATCGAAAAGAAGCAGGCAATTATGATTTTTCCTTTGCTTCTACGGCTCATGTTGCTTATTTGCTGAATTTGCCGGTATTGTTTGTGATAGATTGCAGCAGGCTCTCTGGTTCTGTGGCTGCGATCGCCCACGGTTTCCGTTCTTTTAACCCTGAACTTAAATTCGCTGGTTTGGTGCTGAATCGGGTGGCGAGCGATCGACATTTGGAACTGCTTCAAGATGCTCTAAAACCGCTCAATTTACCTATTTTGGGGGTTTTGCGTAGGGATGAGGCTGTTAGTATTCCCGATCGACATTTGGGTTTGATTCCTGCTGAGGAGTTGCCGAATCTTCATGCTGCGATCGATAAACTGGCTGATTTGGCTGCTGTTAGTTTTGACTGGGAGCAACTTTTGCCTTTGTTGGCTGCAACTCGAAATGAGGGGTCTGAGCAACTTTTGGGTAGGCACGGTCTCCCTTCGGGAATTATAACTCAAAAAGATGATGTTGTCAACTGTTTGGGAAAACAATTTGGAGTGAGGATTGCAGTTGCGCGCGATCGGGCTTTTAATTTTTACTATCAGGACAATCTTGATTTGTTGGAAGAGTTGGGTGCCCAGTTGGTATTTTGGAGTCCCCTTGATGACTCGGTGTTTCCTGACAATGTGCAAGGGTTATATTTTGGTGGCGGTTTTCCCGAAGTGTTTGCTCAAAAATTGAGCGGTAATGTTTTAATTCGGGATGCGGTAAGAAGGGCGATTTTTTCGGGAATGCCGACTTATGCGGAGTGCGGCGGTTTGATGTATTTGTGCGATTCTATTGTAGACTTCGATGGCATTTCTTGGCCAGGGGTGGGTGTGTTGGAAACTGCTGCTGCGATGGGTAAGCGTTTGACGCTGGGATACCGAGAAGCTGTGGCGGTGAGGGATAGTTTGGTGTTAACTGCTTTTGATGAGGTTTGGGGACATGAGTTTCATCGATCGCATTTAACTGTTGAACCGAGTAATCCAGTTTATCACAGTTGGAGGTATGGGAAGCGGGGGGAGGTTGAGGCGGTTGCTGAAGGTTGGGGAGTTTGTCAGGTGCACGCTTCTTATTTGCATTTGCATTGGGGGGCTCGGCCTGATATTCCGGCTCGTTTTTTGCAGCAGTGTGCTGATGCGTGATTGTAAGGGTGTTTTGGGCGATCGAGAAAGCGAACTGGATTTTTTTATTTAATTAACCGCAGAGGGCACAGAGGGCACAGAGAAGAGAAGAGAGAGGAGTTACTGTATTAAAATGTTTTTGATGGAAAGCAGGGAGGGGGTGTTGGGATTTATGAGCGAATCAATTTCGACTAAGCAGTTGTTTGCCCAATGGGTGACACGGGAGAATTTTCGGAGTTACGGTCAAGTTATCTTTACGGCTATTGATGGCAAGTCTTTCGATGCTGAGGATGCTCAGTTAAATTTGCAAAATGGTGTTCCTAGATTTTACATTATGCGGCTCCATAAGGAAGGTCGCAAGTTTCGCAAAATTACGCGGCACGTTCAATGTACTCAGTGTTTGGGTTCTTTGGATGGGAAGGATTGGTTGATGGCGGTTGCGCCTCCTGGGGATAGCTATAAACCGAGTTTAGAGGATATGGCTGCTTTTCGGATTCCGGGCAATTGTTTTATTAAGTTAGATGTGGGGACTTGGCACGCTGGGCCTTATTTTGATGCGGATTTTGTTGATTTTTACAATCTGGAATTGAGCAATACTAATGTGGTTGACCATTTTACTTTTGATTTTGTGAAAAATCACAATCTGGAGTTTGAGATTGTCTGAATTTAAGAAAAATTTATCGTAGAATTTTGATAGTATATCAACGAAGCTGATTATACCTGCTTAACCGTGTTTAATAGTTTTGGGAGAGGTCTAATAATTATGAATTATCCACTCTATTCTCTTTTGATTTTACCATATACGCGCCGGGAACTCCCTGGATGGGGAAAATTGATGACACTCACAGGGGTGTACCGGGATGATTTGTGGAAAAATGCTCCTATACGGGAGATTCGAGGCAAGTTCCACGGTTATCGGATGGCGATGGATCTTTCCAAGTGGAACGATCGCATGAGCTATTTTTTAGGCCGTTATTATGACTTGCCCACGCAACTTTTCATCCAAAATGCTGTACAGCCTGGGGACAGTTTTATTGATGCGGGGGCAAATACGGGCATGATTACTCTTTTGGCTGCTTATCATACAGGAACAACGGGATGCGTACACTCTTTTGAACCAAATCCTCTGGCGTTTCAAACATTAAAAGCTGCGGTAACAGACAATGAATTGCAGAAAGTTTCTCTGCACCAGTGTGGGCTTTCTAACGAGCGAAATGAACTGACACTGACAGTGCCTACAGATGTTACTGGTTTGGGTACTTTCGCTCAACTCCCAGAAAAAGATCGAAGTCTGATTTCTAATCAGTATCAAGTACCTGTGTATCGCGGAGATGAAATGCTCCCAGATAATCTTCCTGGTGCTACTTTTATTAAAATTGATGTGGAGGGGTTTGAGGTGAATGTGATTAAAGGTTTCTCCCAAACGCTGCAAAAGCTTCGCCCTGCGGTGTTGACAGAAGTTGTAGGAAGTCATCTGGAACGGGCTGGTTCAAGTGTAGCAGAACTTTGCTCTGTGATGGGTGACTTTGGCTATGAAGCTTTTAACTTGGAGGCGAAACGGGAAGGTTTGGGCCATCGGTTACAATTGTCTAAAGCGCAAGGAGGAAAGATGACTGATGATGTGGTTTGGCTGTATTCTGAGAGTCCTTTATTTTCTCGCCTGCAACAGTGGATGACACACTGATATTGCAGAGGATAAGAATTGCAAGTGCAGGGAAATCTAGGCTGATTTCCCTTTGTTTTAATATGGTCACTGTCAACGGTGCTAAAACTCTCAATCTGGGAGATGATAATTATGGGATAGATGCGGGAAAACCTGCAAATTTGATTGTGTTGGATGCTGAGGATTGTTATGATGCAATTAGGAGGCGCGCTGCGGTTCGGTATGTGATTTCGCGGGGTAAGTTGCTGGCGGAAACTGCACCTGCTAAAATTAGTTTTTATGGTATTTGACAAACAATATTTGAAGCTGTTAAACTATGAATCAAGGTGCTATTCCCGATGAGAGTCCGAGAAATTTGCAGGAGCAACTGCTACTGCAAGATGCTAAGGCTGGTAATTGCATAGTAATTCATTGCGGTACAGATAGATTGTTGGGCGATGCACGGAGACTTATTGCTGTTTATGGCGGGAATGCTGAAGACTGGGATAAAATGACAAGTATTGAGGCTTTTGAAATTAATGGAGCTTCCGTACAAGTCCATTGGTTTCGGAACAGTCAGACTCTTCAAGATGTGGAGTTTAAGTTCAAGCGACAGTATCCCAAAACAGCCCCTAAAAATCTGTAGGTAATCAAGTTATGAAAATTCGTTGTATTGCTAATACCGGTGAATCTCTCCCTGAAGAATATATAGATCCGCCACGCGGTTACACTAGAAAGGTTGAGTTACCGCTAACTATAGGCAAGGAATATGTTGTTTATGCTATCCGAGAATGGAAAGGGACTATTTGGTACTACATCTGCAATGATAATTATAGCTATTATCCCATCCATAATCCGGCGCCGATGTTTGAAGTGGTTGACAGCAGAATTTCTAAGTATTGGCGGTTTGAACTGTCGCCCAATGGATTGTTAATGATAGCGTTTGAACAGTGGTTTACTGACCCTTATTTTTATGATAAGCTGACGGATCAGGAAGAGGCGGAGGTTGAGATTTTTGAGAAGGTTAAGGAATTGATGGATGCTGAGGATTTTACTTTGCCTCCGCTGGATGTTGCCGTTGAGAGGTTGCGGGAAACTGTCAGTGTTTGAGTTAAAGACAAACATCGAAGCGGAGTGAGTTCATAAAATCTGCTAAGCAAGCAGACATAAAAAAGGTAAAGATAGTTGTATTCCTAGGGTAGACACTCTCACGAGAACATTTGTAACTCCTGCTTCTACACGCATGATATTTAAAGATACATGACAGCCTCAAATTTTATGAGTGATAAATTTCAACCACTAGACCGCGATGATGATGTATTGTTGTTCGACAACAATAATACATTTACAGTAGGAAAACTGAAGAATTTAATTAGTAAAGAATTTCAGGAAAAGTTTTTAATAAGTTATCAAAAAAAACCAAGTTATCGGGGTGATTCTTATGAAGAACGTACTGATATTAAATCCAAATTAAGCACTATCTCGTTTGATTCGGGAAATTTTAGATGCAGTGAGATTCAATGGAAATGTATAAAATCAGTAAATTGTAAAATTCTCAAAGTGGGTTCTGGAGGATGGCAGGAAGGAAAATTGAGAATGCAGGCAAAAGTCGTAAATTCATATTCAGAAAATGATGATTATAAAAAGTATAATAAAGCTGTTCTTGATATATGTATAGAATTCAGTCCCGATCTACCAAATGAACCTATATCACCTTTAGATGACATCAGACAATCCGAGGAATACAAAAAACTGAGCGATAATAAATGACAGCCCGATCGCCCTTACAATACAATAATCGATCGCACTCCAAGGCTAGCAAGAAAAAAATGACAAATATAGAAGAATATGTCGATCGCACCGCCGAACTGATAAACTTACCCTTAGACCCGGAACACCGCCCCGGTGTTGTGGTAAACTTAGAGACGATAGCTGCGATCGCCCGACTCGTTACTGAATTCCCTTTACCCCCAGAAGTAGAAGTCGCGCCGGTATTTGAACCCTGATTTTTAACCGCAGATGAACGCAGAGGAACGTAAATTTTTAGCACAAGCGGATGCAGTCGCCACAGCATCATCGGTTAAAAGTGGCAAAATTACAGCGACAGCGGTTGTGACTGCGGCATTAGAACGAATTGCCGATCGAGATAACGTCCTCAATTGCTTTACTGCAATCACTGCATCAAGCGCACTCGCAGCAGCCGAAAATATAGATAATTCGATCGCAAATAACCAAAACCCAGGCCCTTTAGCAGGCGTTCCCTTCGCAGTCAAAAACCTGTTCGATATCGGCGGAATTACTACTCTAGCTGGGTCAAAAATCAACGCTGACAATCCGACCGCTACCCAGGATGCGGCGGTGGTCGCCCGACTAAAACAAGCCGGGGCTGTGCTCGTAGGTACTCTCAACATGGATGAGTACGCCTACGGTTTCGTCACGGAAAACAGCCACTACGGCCCGACTCGCAATCCCCGCGATACTACCCGCATCGCTGGCGGTTCCAGCGGCGGTTCCGCAGCAGCAGTCGCCGCCGGTTTTGTACCCATCACCCTCGGTTCTGATACTAACGGTTCCATCCGCGTACCGGCTGCTTTGTGCGGTGTCTTTGGGTTTAAGCCTACTTACGGCCGTTTGTCCAGGGCTGGCGCTTATTTATTTTCGGGTAGTTTGGATTGTGTGGGGCCGTTTGGGCGATCGATCAGAGACATGGCGCTGCTGTACGATATCCTGCAAGGCCCTGATTCTCGTGACCCAGTTTGCACTCAACGCCCGCCAGAACTTTGTTCGCCGCAGTTAAATCAAGGCATCGAAGGATTGCGAATTGCTGTTGCTGACGGGTATTTCGCCACAGGGGCCGAACCGGAAGCAATGGATGCTGTAGAAATAGTTGCTAAAGCATTGACAAATGTCTTGGATTGTGGTAATGACACACAAAAAACAACAAACCCCCCAAAAATAGGGGGGCTTGCGACTGTCAGCATACCGGAATCCGATCGCGCCAGGGCTGCTGCATTTATCATTACCGCCTGCGAGGGCGGAAACTTGCATTTAGACAATTTACGATCGCGCCCTCAAGACTTCGATCCTGCCACGCGCGATCGTTTTTTAGCGGGAACCCTGATCCCTGCGACTTGGTACTTGCAAGCGCAGAGATTCAGACAGTGGTACCGCGATCGAATTCGCGAAATATTCCAACAAACAGACATCATCCTCGCACCCGCCACCCCGATAGCAGCCCCTGAAATTGGCGTCGAGAAAATGGTAATAGCCAGACAAGAAACAAGAGTGCGTCCCAATCTCGGACTGTTCACCCAACCCCTATCATTTATTGGCTTGCCCGTTCTTTGCGTGCCCGTACAGCGGCCCGGCGCTTTGCCCTTGGGGGTACAAATTATTGGTGCTCCCTACAGCGAAGCGGTGATTCTCCGAGTCGCTGCGGTACTAGAATCGCAAGGCATTATATCTGCCGAATCAATTTAGTGCTAATAATTCTAGGGTTTGTTGTTGCGGTGGAAGCGTCTCTTAGTCCTTCTGGCAATAGCTTTGCGCTTCTGCTTTTCCAACGGGGTTTCAAAGTGGCGGTGCTTTCTCATGTCGGGGAAAATGCCCGCTTTAGAAACTTGTCGCTTAAACCGTCGTAGGGCTGACTCAATCCCTTCATTTTCGCCTATTACAACTTGGGTCATTATTTCTCCTTTTGTTCGGTAGATCAAGTTTTATCATATCAAGCTTTTTGGCCGCGCGACCTGTTGAAGGTCGGGCGATCGACCAAAACCCCAAAATTATACCAAATCCGCTGCCATCACGGCTCTTGATTCTTTAGTCTCCACAGGCAGACTTTGTATGTCAAGGCGCCAATTATATTCCCGCGGTTGAATCAGTTTGGGCTACCAACTGATTTTCCTGTCGCAGGTAAGCTTGAATAAACGGCTCTAATTCGCCGTTCATTACATCTGCGATGGCGGTTGTTTCCACTCCAGTACGCAAATCCTTGACCATTTGGTATGGGTGAAAAACATAATTGCGAATTTGGTTGCCCCAAGCTGCCTCTACCATGTCGCCGCGAATCTCGGCAATTTCCGAAGCCCGCTGTTCCTTAGCAACCACCAACAGCCTAGCCTTGAGTAATGCCAAAGCTTTTTCCTTGTTTTGCAACTGACTGCGTTCCTCTGTACAGCGGACAGCCAAACCGGTAGGAATGTGAACGATGCGGACTGCGGTTTCTACTTTGTTAACGTTTTGCCCGCCCTTGCCGCCCGCGCGGGAAGTCGTGATTTCCAAATCTTTTTCTGGAATGTCTAACTTGACGGATCGATCGAGAATTGGCATCACTTCAACGCCAGCAAAACTGGTTTGACGCTTGTCGTTAGCATTAAAAGGTGAAATTCTGACCAAGCGGTGAGTGCCTTTTTCCGATCGCATATAACCGTAAGCGTAACGGCCGACAATTTCCAAAGAAGCCGATTTAACACCTGCTTCCTCTCCCTCGGAAATTTCCATTAAATGTACTTTGTAACCTTGACTTTCCCCCCAGCGGGTGTACATCCGCAGCAACATTTCGGCCCAATCTTGAGCATCTGTGCCGCCGGCCCCGGCGTTAATTGTCAAAACGGCGCCGCCTTCATCGTAGGGCCCCGATAGTAATTGTTGCAGTTCCCACTGGTCGAGTTCGCGGGTTAACCGAGAAAGACTTGATGAGGCTTCTTGGAACAGGGACTCGTCGGCTTCTAACTCCAGCAGTTCTAAAATAGCTTTAGCATCTTCCAAGCTTGTTTGCCAGCCGCGATATTGGTCTAGATGAGATTTGAAGTCATTAAGTTCTTGGAGGGTTTCTTGAGCTCGATCTTGGTCGTCCCAAAATGCTGGTTGGGCGCAGATTTGCTCTAAGTCTTGAATTTTGGCTGTGAGTGCGGGGATGTCAAAGATAGTCCTGGGTTGTACCCAGTCGATCGGACAAAGTTTCGATATTGTGTTTGATGTCTAGAACTTCCACTGTGAGTTCTCCTAGTTGTGGGGTGTATTTTTGAGTTTAGCTGAAATTTTGCTCTAAATGTGCAAATCAATTTTTCAGCAGCACACCAGCTTTGATAAATGAGTCAAGTTTGTCGCCCGTGCACTTCGGGGACTGCTGTTGTTTGGATTCCTGTACGGACATCCAAAACTTTGTCGGCAGTTCGCACTGTCGCTGGGAAATTGATATTCCCGAATTTGTTGGTTCTGGACTGTTTTTAGGATTTCGCACTGAATGTCTGCAAGCTGTTGAACTCCTGGTCTTTGCATAATAGCAAACAGTTTGGTTCTCCTGACGCGCTGCTGCAAGCGAGTTACTTTAATGATAGGCGATCGAGTTTGGTTGCGGGCGATCGACAATTGCTCAAATCATTACATCAAAACTTCGACGATCGCATCAAAAGTCGATCGCTACCACATTATAATTTAAGCAAAACCTTCTACTATTTTTCTAGGATTACCACGAAATCCTCAATCATCACATCAAAAGTTTGAGCCAGCTTGTGAACTGCTGCAAAGTCAACCATTGCCATACCCTGAGAACGGGCATAATTGCTAATCGTACTGTAGCCCACGCCCGATCGCTCCGCAACCTCTTTGAGCGTCCATCCCTTCTGGGCCGCCAACTCTCGAACCCGCAACCTTACTAAGCCTTTGCTCATATTCACTATTTACAAAATTTTGGATTTAGTATAATATATCAAAAAGCGATCGCCCCCGGTCATTCGATTTTAGATTTTAGATTTTAGATTTTAGATTGACTCTAAAGATGAATCTGGTAGCTGGAACGTTGGTCGAAAATTTTGCGCCTCTCATGGCAGAAGTCGGGGCTTGTCTCCGTTTTGCGGCGGAGTCAACGAAACTAAAGACGATCGCCAGTTAAAATTAATCCCGACAGATAATTTCTGTCGATCGCACTTAGCAGAGATAGATTTAGCTACCACCACCAGATGCAACTACAATGATATCAGAAAATCAGTTAAGATCGTCAACTATCAGCGCCTCAAAAATTATTCACAAATCGTCGATCGTCAATCCGCGATCGAGATTTGTCACCGAAGAAACAGTAGCACTCCTGTTCAACATATCACCGGAACAGATATACCGGATCGATTGCTGCCACAACGTGGTGTACGTTCATGCCAAAGGCCTGAGTCGATTTGTCAGCTACGCCGATTTCCCCCCAATCTTAGAAGTAAAACCGCCCTGTGCTCAAGATTTTGTCGCCTGGTACAAACGCTGGAAACGGACACAAGCACCAGAATTTTGGACTAAATTCTATACGTACAACTTCAAAGCGGCTGTTTCAGTTGACAGCTTGCTTGAGTGGGGTAAATTAGTAGCTACAGTTAAATCGGTAATTTCCGCATCAGCGCTGCAACAGCTACGAGATGTTTACGCTCAAGAAAAAACATTGATGGAAAAGTTTTAAAGCAGGCGGGGCGGATAAATCGGCAATTGTTGGCCACCAGCAAGATACAGCATATTCCATGTATATGTAGTACACACTATCTTGTAGTAAGCATCGGTGCGTCGCCACCCATCAATCTGCAAGTTCTATTTAAAAGGTCGCAGATCCGCACCCTACATACAGCGGATTCCAGGTTTATAAAGTACACCCCAGAAACCGGGTTTCTTCTGGATTTCTCGCCAGAAACCGGTTTTATTCAAGAAACCCGGTTTCTCTGTACTTCACTTACCTGGAAAGTGCTGTATTAAAATCACACAACATAAATATAGTGGCTACTGTACTTCATCAACCACCGAATATGCTGTAAATGTAAGGTGCGCTTCGGCGCACCCTACGGGATAGAGGTTCCGATCAAAACTCTTCTTTACCTTCCAATCCCCACATATTGGAAACCAGCCGCTTCTAAAGCCTTCTTGTCTAAGAAATTGCGGCCATCAATCATCACCGGATGATTCATCAACTTCGCCATTTTATCGTAATCTAAATTGCGAAACTGTTCCCAGTCAGTCACCAACACCAAAGCATCGCAACCGTCGGCCAACCTTTCCGGGTCAGTTTCTACCAAAACTCCCGACAAACCGTGACGCATCCCAGTTTGAGAAACAATCGGATCGTAAGCTTTAACTTTCGCTCCCAACCGATTCAAATTCTCGATTAAAATCAGCGCTGGGGCATCCCGCAAATCGTCAGTATCCGGCTTGAAAGTCAAACCCAAAAGTCCGACAGTTTTACCTTTGAGAATCTTCAAAACGTGCTGCAACTTTTCAATAGCAATGAACCGCTGGCGTTGGTTAACTTCCACTGCCGCTTTCAGCAAATGCGCCTCGTAGCCGTAATCGTCAGCAGTGTGAACTAAAGCCGAGACATCTTTGGGGAAACAGGAACCGCCCCAACCAATGCCAGCTTGCAGAAACTTGTTGCCAATCCGTGAATCTAAACCGATACCTCGGGACACTTGACTAACATCTGCACCGACACGATCGCAAATATTAGCAACTTCATTAATAAAGCTAATCTTCGTAGCCAAAAAAGCATTAGCTGCGTACTTAATCATCTCCGCTGAACTGATATCAGTCATCACCACAGGAACTTCCGGCAAAGACTGATTTTCTGCAAACTTGCGATCGACAATCGGCCGATATAACTGTAGCATCATATCCATAGCCCGCCGAGAGTTGCTACCGAGAACAATGCGATCGGGATTAAAAGTATCAAAAACAGCACAGCCCTCCCGCAAAAACTCCGGGTTGCTAACCACATCAAATTGAACACCTTTGTTTGCTGCTACTTCCTCACCAGTAACCTCATCACCGCTGTGAGGTTTTTGACGTTCTGCTAAACCGTCTAGTACAATTCTTCGCACCCAGTCCCCGGAACCGATGGGCACAGTAGATTTATTAACAATGACTTTGTAATCGCCATCGAGGTGAGCTCCTATTCCCCGAGCAACCGCTTCCACGTAGCGAGTATCGCTTTCCCCAGTAGGCAAAGGAGGCGTCCCCACCGCAATAAACAAAATATCCCCGTGAGACACTCCCGCTGCTAAATCCGAAGTAAATTCTAGATTGCCAGATGCAGATGCAGAAGACATTAATTCAGACAGTCCAGGTTCAAAAATAGGCGACTGTCCAGACTTCATTAATTTAACTTTTTCTTCGTTGTTGTCTACGCAAATCACGTGGTGGCCGATGTGGGCCAAACAAGTGCCGGTGACTAAGCCAACATATCCTGTACCGATGACACAAACCTGCATAGAAATCTCCTCAAAGCTAGTAAATAAATTAGATGGGATGTTGAAACAAGAAGGAAGAAGGGAGAAGCCTTTAGTTATCTAGGAGAGAAGGAAAAAACAGCTTGTAGGGGTAGTGCTACCCCTACTCCCCGTGCCTACCCCTAGAGGGCAACCACGGGGGGTTTGCCCCTACAAATCCCCACTCTCTACTTTTGGTTTCCCTCGATGCGATCGCGAAAATCCTTTATAGTCAACTCTAAACCTTGATCCAGCGGCACAGTTGGCTCCCACCCCAACCAAGTTTTAGCACGAGTAATATCCGGTTGTCGCTGTTTTGGATCGTCTTCCGGCAGCGGTTTAAAGATAATTTCTGCCCCTGGATTAATCGTGTTTTGAATTTTTTGTGCCAGTTCCAATATAGTGTATTCGCCGGGATTCCCCAAATTCATCGGCCCGATTTTGTCGCTATTCATCAAACGAATAAATCCTTCCACCAAATCAGAAACGTAGCAGAAACTCCGCGTTTGGGAACCGTCGCCGTATACTGTCAGCGGTTGATTCCGCAAAGCTTGAGCAATAAAATTGCTGACTACTCTGCCGTCATTTTCCAACATCCGGGGGCCATAGGTATTATGACAGCAAACGCAGTAAGTACCGCCTACAAAATTCTCTCCGTCGGGAACAGAAAAGTCGTATACATCCTCATCGATTTCAAACTCTTCTATGGCTTTAACTTTTGCCCAAGCTAAATCCCCTGTGATTTGAGCTTGCAGTTTTTGTTTAGCATTAGCAAGATTGAGAATGCTGTACTCGTCCAACCCTTGAACAGTTATCCGGTAAGACTTGTATTTTTTGCTGTCTCCTTTTCGCACTGTTGTCTCGAATTCCGACACACTTCCAACTATCCCGAATTTAGCTAGAATTAGCACCAGTTTTTCAATGATTTTTTGGCTGGAACTGTTAAACACTAGCAGCGAACCCGTTGTTTTCGCGTCGTGATTCCCGTCGCCTTCCCAGAAACCGTGTAAAAAGTGAACTAACTGTTCTTTGGGAAGTTGCAAAATCCAATTGGGTATATCTTTTTTGGTGCTTAATTCTTTGCCAAACCCCAAAATATTGACAACTAGATCGACAATTATTTTTGACCTGACGTTAACGGATGGCGCTCTTTTCTCCTCTTTGTCAAATCTGATTTCACACTCGCAGCCAAATAACTCTCGCGTCACCCGGATCAGCTTTTCCAGATATTTGACATTTGAGCTAAATACGAGCTGGCGGTCTTTTTCTGTATGAACCAAACAGCCTTCTGCTAAGTAAAATCCCAAAAACCACAGGAAATCACTGACATTTTCGATGTAATTGTTGATGGCTTTGACGGATTGATAGCCAGCTATTTTGTCTTTTTGGGTCAAAGGTAATCCCAATTCTTGCCAAAGTTGCCAGGGAATTTTGTTGCCGGCTTCGTATTTTTTGATGGTGCTGAAGTATTGGCGATTGCTGATTCCTTTTCGAGCGAAATATCCATATATCTGCTCTCTGAATTTTTCTAAGTATGCGATCGCATCCTCGCTGATTACCCACAGCCCTGGTGCATTAACTTTATCGCTGATGTAAAAAGGTTCCAAGGGACGATCGATAAAAGGAAGGTAACTGGGAACAGCTACATCATCCCCAACCTTTAAGTCTTTGCCAAATACGGCTTGAGGCAACCCTTGGCTGTCGCGAGTAAACAAACTGTGGTCTTCAGTAATTTTTACTTGTTTGCCCCAGGTTGTTGCAATTTTATACCCTTTCTTCGTCACTTTGTGTTTCCAAATTGCCGAGATTGGTTTTAAGCGCATTTTTCCCTGTTCGTCAAAGCAAGGAACTGAAACATTTGATATGTCACCTCCGATCCGGCTGTAGCATTCCTCAAATGTTTCGTAATAAAGTCGATCTCCTTTGTAATAGAGAACTTTTTGATCGCCTGTCAAACTGTTAAAAATTCGCACAACTCGAATGTCTACACCATTTTGACGGTGGTAATCAAAAGATAAGGTTTCAGCTACTCGCTTCCCTTCGTCGTAACACGATCTGATCCCGATACAATTAACGTTGCCGCGATAATCTTCTGTTTGTGGATGTACGTCAGGATCTCCGTACACTTCGGAAGTGGAAGCGAGAAAGAATCTTGCTTTTACCCGTTTTGCCAATCCCAACATATTCATCGTGCCGATGACGTTTGTTTTAATTGTCTTGACAGGGTTGTACTGATAGTGTATAGGGGAAGCGGGACAAGCCAGATGGTAAATCTGATCTACCTCTAACCGAATCGGTTCCGTGATGTCGTGGCGGATCAGCTCAAAATACGGGTTGTCCAGCCATTTGAGGATATTGCGTTTAGTCCCGGTGTAAAAATTATCCAGGCAGACTACCTCATGTCCTTGGGCCATTAAGCGATCGATTAGGTGGGAACCGAGGAAACCTGCACCGCCTGTGACTAAAATTCTCATTGTGGAAACTGCCGTTCTGTTTAGGGGTAGGACTGGGGTACAAAAATTCAGTCTATCAAATGAAACTTGCTAATAGAATAACAAAATTGCGATCGACGATGTAAACACTTATGCGTCACCTTTATTAAATCTTTAATTAACTTAGCATTTGCCAATACTTTGAACAAAGTGCTATAATTCGCAAATGTCAGCTAGCAATTTTTAGTGAAGCTTCAATATTTTCGCAAAAATACTGTTGACAATAATTCACTTTTGAGTTAATAGGTATTAATTGTTTGTTTGTTGTGATTGGTGAGGCGATCGCTTCTGTCTTGAGTTATCTAAGAAAAGGCTGATTCCCTAGGTATGGCTACGCTTCACGGGCTTGTTTGAGAATAGGTTAATCCAGTTTATGTAAACAGGGCTGACGCGCGTCAATCGATTTTAGATTTTAGATTTTAGATTAAAGAATTGACTTGCGCGAGATAAATGCGGGGGCAATAAGTGATTTTAGATTTTAGATTTTGGATTGATTTGCGCGAGATAAATCACGTGGCGGGTACCACATGAAGAAATTCGCTTGTCAGAGGCTAGAAACCTGGTTTATTCGTAGATAAAGTTGAGCAAGCAAATATTTTTCCGAGAAACCCGGTTTATTTGGCCTTAGTCGCGATCGACTAACTGCGACGACGGGAATTAGAATTATACAGTATCGCTATCCGATCGCGGTGGAATCTCAGCAGCAGTTAAAGTCACGATTATTTTTAAGAAGACTTTGGGTATTCCTGAAGTATAAATGTCTGTTGACTACCTTTAAGATTCTGTTTCATCACCCGAAGCAGACGATTATCCATTGGCTGTGTATCTTGGGTGAAAAATTCATGAAGTACCTGCACTTTGCCTGCATAGTCTCGATCGGCTTTACAAATTACAATTCCTGCATGATTTGAGGTTGTAGAATGGAGATTGATGAAATCTTGACGATTTTCTGTAATGACTACTCGCCCTGCATTTGTCGCGTACATCAAGACTTCATCATCGGGAATTTTTTGATTGGCTTGTCCAGCGCCCTAGGATGTCAAAACATCATAGCCACGCGCTCGCAGTAAATCAACCATTGCGATCGGAAAGTTTTCATTCGAGTAAAACTTTAGCATTTTTAGTTACTCATTTTCAGCAAGCCACAGCTCGATTTCTTCTCGGTTGTGTTCGTAATAGTTCGCAACCGCTTGCAAATCTTGAAGGGTGAGTCCTGGATAATTATAGAGAAGTTCGGATTCAGTTGCGCCCTGTTGTTGGTAGGCGATAATCGTCCAGACGGGAATGCGGGTATCGCGAATTCGCGCTGCACCGCCACAAATTCCTGGAGTTTTGTGAATGGGATGCTGAAGGCTTTGGACGAATTGTAGGGTTTGTGCTAGCAAGTCATCAGGCAGTGTTTCAATGGTTTGGAGAAGTTGTTCTTTGATGGTCATAATCGATCGCCAAAATCTAAAGAGGATATTGTGTTGGGATTACAGCCGACCTATAAGCATCCGTATACAGGTTATGGTGTGGCTTGAACACGATCGATTAATCGGATTTTGTTAACGATCGAATTTTGATCGATAGCTTACGTTCGGTCAGACATTCTGCACGATTAACCTGCAATAAACGCACAGTGACTCGACCGATCGCAGTTAGAGGTTCGATTGTACCACTTTCAGTTTGAAGTTGAAAATGGTCTTCCCAGCTATCTTTTCTAGGGTTGTAAAGTCGAACCACTTCATCTGTTTCTGGATCGAGCGAGGCAATGTCGCTGCCTTTATTTTTGTTACAAATTGAGCAAGACAAAGCCAGATTACTTTCTACTGTTTCCCCGCTATGTTTTTCGGCAATGATATGGTCTATTTGATGAGACGAGAGGGCGAGTGTTTCTGGGATTAAACAATATTCACAGTATCCGTTGGCGCGATCGCATACCATTCGTCGCAGACTAGCTGAAACGTAGGTTTTACTCATGCTGCCTCGCTCAGTTTCAGTAGGGCTTGCGCTTTGGCAATGCGTACTAAATGTTCGACAAATTCGTATTGCTGCCACAGGCGCTGCTCGATCGGCGTGAGTCCTTCTGTGCGATTTTTCTCTAATAAAGTATCGATTTCAGCTTGAAGATCGTCGGATAAACGCAGGGCTAATATTTCTTGTGGCGAGGGTAAACTTGCTATAAATTCTAATATCTTCGTGAGCCCAGAAAATCCGCTTGAAGGATTGGCTTCGACTTCCCTTAATCCCAGCATCAAAATCTGTAGTAACTCATCTTTGAGAGGATCTAGCCGCAGTGCTAGTTCGTCGGGAATTTGAAGGGTAATTGTTGCCATTTTTTTACTCGCTGACGCTCTAATCTAATCCTAGCACAATAGAAGTGCGATCGCCCTTTTTTGAGAAATGCAGTGTGCGATCGCCCCGCGCGATCGGGTAAAGGTGCGATCGCCCTTCCTGATTTTAGTCGCTACACCCTACCAATCTGTTGAATAGCGACAAAATTTTAGTTACCGTTGTTATCGTTGATGTCTAGATTTTGTATGGAGAGTTCTGAATCTGGTGAGGTTGGTATTCGCAGGTTAATAAAAAATACTATTTGATTTTTATCTATATTTATATTCGTTACATTAACAACACAATTTTCAGGTAATAAATCTTTGGTTGGGAATTTAGCAGACGACTGAGTTTTATATCCAGCATCCTCAAGCCATTCCGCAATATTTCTCCAATTTTCTATCTTTTCAACGCCTTTACCCAGAAAGGCTTTAACGTATTTATAAATAGTGGCACACAGGTCAGTTTCAACACCCTTGGGATTCTTTTTCAGCTTTTCGGCGATTTCAGCGGGACTGTAGCCACAAAGCAACCCCCGCAGATGCAGCTTTTCTACGGGGGTGAGGGGCTTTCCCTTAACGGCGGCCAAGTCCGAGTACAGAGTTTTTAAGTCCCAGCGGCTTTCGGCTTCGACGAAGCGATCGTTTGTGGATGCCATAGATGGGTGTCTCTAAATTTCCTGATGGAATTCTAACATAACTCCTGATGAGTGTCAGTTTATTGCCAGACTCCGCTAGCGTATGATAAGTGAATGCTAAAGCGCAAGTAATGAAATTTAAAAGTCAAAACCTTTGTGGGATGGCTTTTTAGCCGTGACTGACTACAGTTAGCGACCCGACAGGGGAGTAAGGCTGAACTTTGGTAAGTTTCTCGCTTTGACTCTAATTTCGGCCACTGCCAGTAATTTTTTTAATTTATTTTCTGGGATTTTGCATAATTTTCTGGATTTGCCCCTGATAAATAAATGGGAGGCTGCAATGCGCCTTCTGCAGACTGAGTTATTTGTGAGTGCGATCGCGACGAAAGCTTTGCTATGCAAGAGTTTTGCGATAGCAAATCCCTGACTTCGCATAAATTTAGGACGATCGCAGGATCTAAAAATACAGGCTAGCAAGTCATTTTTTTAGAAATGGAGAAAGACTTGTAGCTCGAATAGGCATAAATCTAGTATTCACACTGAGATTGCAACATGAACATTAATGGAACGTTGGCTGACGATACTCTCAATGGCACCCCCGATGCAGATTTAATATTTGGACAACAAGGCTCTGACTTAGTGTTTGGCGGTGATGGAGACGACTTAATCTACGGCAAGCAAGGAGATGACAAGCTATACGGTAATGAAGGTAATGATACCGTCTACGGTGGCAAAGGTAAGGATACAGTTTACGGCGGCAAAGGTGACGATCGGCTATTTGCTAATGCTGGAGATAACTTGATATATGGCAACGAAGGCGAGGATACAGTTGAGGGCGGAATAGATAACGATACAGTTTACGGTGGTAAAGGTAATGACAGCTTGTTTGGCAACTTCGGGGATGACATTCTCTATGGAGATAACGGAGCAGATACCTTAACTGGGGGGAATGGTAACGACACTTTTTTTATTGGTAAAAATACTGGGGGTTCAGAGATTTCGGATGCCGATTTCATTGTTGATTATACAGAGGGTGAGGATGTAATTCAGTTAAGGAACGATGTTGCCTTTGATGACCTCAAGATTTATGTGGGCACAGGGGTTAATGCTGGCTACACAATTATTCAGGATGACTTAACAGGGCAATATTTGGCAGTTTTGGAGGGTGACGCCAGATTGACTATTGCTGATTCTAGCGGGATTGTGAGTTTGACGCCTGCGCCTTTGCCGACTCCGACGCCTGTGACGACTCCGACGCCTGCACCGACACCTGCACCGACACCTGCGCCGACTCCGACGCCTGCGCCTGTGACGACTCCGACGCCTGCGCCGACACCTGTGACGACTCCGACACCGGAGCCCAAGCCTTCAATCACCCCAAGTGCAACGACGCCTGCGCCGACGCCTGCGGTGACAACGCCGACGCCTGTGACGACGCCGACGCCTGCGGTGACGACTCCGACGCCTGTGACGACTCCGACGCCTGTGACGACTCCGACGCCTGTGACGACTCCGACGCCTGTGACGACTCCAACGCCTGCGGTGACAACGCCGACGCCTGCGGTGACAACGCCGACGCCTGTGACGACGCCGACGCCTGTGACGACTCCGACACCTGTGACGACTCCGACACCTGCGGTGACGACGCCGACGCCTGTGACGACTCCGACACCTGTGACGACGCCGACGCCTGTGACGACTCCGACACCTGTGACGACTCCGACACCTGTGACGACTCCGACACCTGTGACGACTCCGACGCCTCCACAACTACCGCAACTTCCTGCTCCGCCTGCACCTAACGGATTTAATATCAAGTTCGACTATCGTTATGATACGACTGGTTTCTTTAACGATCCTAGTCGCAAAGCAGCGCTGGAAGCAGCAGGTAAAATCTGGGAAGATGTCATCAAAAACGATTTTCCCGATCCACCTATTGGGATATCTGGGACAATAACCCATCCGATTACAGGGCAGCCCCAAAATGTTACCTTCGATTCCCAAATTGATGACATGGTTCTGTTCGTCGGCGGTCAATCTCCCGTCTTCGGTAATCCAAACGCAAACGCAGCAGGACAGCTAGTTTCTGGTCAAACAGTTCGATATGACAGCATTCGACAAGCAAGACCGGGCGATATTTTTGGAAGCATCTCTTTTGAATCAAGTCTTAACTGGTTCTTTGACCCAACACCTGCAACTGTTGATGATATTCCATTAACCCAAGGTGATTTCATTAGTGTTGCAGTACACGAAATTGGTCACTCGTTAGGTTTTTATCCCTTCACCCAGGGAACAGGCCCTAACTCTCTCAATGTTAATGGTGGTAATCCGATTCCATTTATGCCAGGTGGTAATCCTCACATCGATGAAAATTTCCGAATAGATGGTCAATCACCAGTTATGTCACCAAGTGCTGGTGGACGGTTCCCAACAAGAGCAGATTTAGCAATCTTGGCGGATAAAGGTTATCAAATTCCTAGCCTTGCTGGTTATATCTCACAAGAAAAACCACCGATCGCAACCCCGAATGCTGACAACTTTTCTGGTACTGATGGTAATGATACGATCGATCTTTTAGGTGGAGATGATGTCGCCCGTGGCTATGAAGGTAATGATTTGCTCTTTGGCGGTGAGGGCAACGATTTTCTTGAAGGTGGTGTCGGTAATGATAGCTTGATTGGTGGTGCGGGTCAGGACTTTTTCAACTTTAATACCACTCAAGATGTATTAATCGGACAAGATGTCATCTACTCCTTCTCTGTCGCCGAGAACGATGTAATTCAAATTCGGGGTTCGGGGTTAACTGCAAGCACAGTTTTAAGCCAAGTCAACAGCACTGGTAAAATTACTTTTGCTTCGGGCGGTGAACTTACTGTGTTCTCTGATGCTCCTTTGACTGCAAGTAATTTGTTCCTTCTGTAGTTGAGGGATATTTTGTAAGCAGAATTATAAAAGCGATCGCCCTTAATCTCCAAAAGTGCGATCGCCTCCCATTCACTAACAGTAATCTTCCATGATTTAATTAAAATAGCTAACCCTTTTTCACTACAAACTGGCATGGTCGGGTAATTTTGAGAAAGTGGGAGAGATAAGATGAACGTTACTCAATTAATAGAAACATTAAATGCTAATAAATTTATGCGATCTGATGAGGAAGTAATGAGTTTTGAATTCACTTTAGCCGAACTTGCCCTACATCCTAATAGCGAATATTTGCCGGAACTCTATCTAGTTTTCGATGACCGCTGCGAACAACATGAAGTCATGTATGGTCTCATTCATTTTCTGGAGTCTTTTGAGCTAAAAGACCAGTTGCAGGCGTTTATTGATAGCATAGACCGGATGGTTGTTAATGCGAAAGAATGGACAATGATTCTACTTTATGGAATTCTCAATCAGGATTTATCCCGGAATTTATATAGCCAGATGTTACATTCTACCCATTCTCAAAATCGGGATTTATGTACGCATTTACTGCGCGAAATAGTTGCTAATGAATCCCCTCCTTTATCTTCCCATGCTGAGTCAGTTATTTCCGGCGCAACTGCGAATTAATATTGATGAAATTCAGAGGGATCTGTCGAGCTTTCTTAAACTCATCCAAGATGGGAATATCTTGGTACTCTTGCAAGACGATCGCCCAATAGCCGAAATTAAACCTATCAAATAAGATGCAAGCCGCTCTCAGGATGAGCGATCGCCCTTCACGTCCAAAAGTGCGATCGCCCTCCTCAAATTAGTTAATGGTATAATCATCGATCGCATACCATGCAGGAGTAAACCACTTATTTTGAATAATGGCACAGATACTTCTGAAGACACTCCAGAAGTTGTAGAACAGGATATAATAGACCAAACGATTGAAGTAGGAAGTGGTTGTGACTGGACAGGCAGTGGAGTAGAACCTCAGTGGCATAATCCAAAATCCATCAAAGCCTACGACCATATCGATCGCCATCATGGCCCAAAACTGAAACCCCTTAATTTTAGAGGCAGGGCAGCATCCAAAAATCAGCCTCAAGGCCAGTGGCTAAACGATCGAGACTGGGTAAAAGCTGAACAAGTGACACCGAAATATCCCGGTTGTTACATTATAAATTTTAAGCGTTCTATTGGGAAAGTTCACTATCCCGATGGGAAAATAATTGAAAATGTTACCCATGCTTTTATTAAAAGGAAACCAGATGGAACATTCAAATCTGCTTATCCTGTTCTCAATGATGCTACGCTGTCCTCATTAGATAGGAGCGATGAAAATGAATAACTATATCAATTTTACAATCCAGTTAGAAAAACCTAATTGCGAACAATATGCTGACGCACCCGATGATTCATTAGGAGAACTTTCGCATTTTGAATTAGGTCTGAAACTATTTTGCTTTGAATGCGATCGCCCAGTATCAATAGAAATTGGTGAAGAAAAACTAAAAGTTTTTTTAGACCCCGATATCTGTATGCTCCTAGAAGATGAACTCCCCAAAAAAATTAGTGAGTTATCCCAAGGGAAACCCATCAAAATAGAATTTGTTGAAAGTGTGTGCCTTTCTCTTGAATTGCAGCCATTAACCAACGATAAAATTAGCTGTAATTTCAAAGAATTTGGATATTTATCTCCAAACCAGTTTACCCTAAAATCCCGAAATCAACACTTTGAACTGAATAAAACTCAAGTTATAACAGAGTTAAAGGGATTTGTCGAACAACTCATGGAAATGGCTCTAAATGGCGGCTATATCACCCGCGAAGAAAAGCAAGAATTCCTGATGCCACTCCGCGAAATTGCGCCTGCTTCGGCTATTTGTTAATTAAGTACGATCGCCCTTCATGTCCCAAAGTGCGATCGCCGTCGATAATTTGACAGTTAAATTATCAAAAACCCTCCCTCCAAAAAGTTATCCCCGGCGAGAGGGTAAATCAAACACCACTTCAAATCGGATGTTGGGCACTCGTTGCCGAAACAACTGAAGATGTCCCTCCGCATCCGGCTGCGATAGCGACCGACGATCGCCCATTGCAAGCTGGACGGGCGAGGTGGCACAATAGGGGAAACTTCCAACAGATTGCAGGGCATGAGCGACAGCGAGCGGATTTCAGTGGTTTTGCCAACACAGGCTAAAAAGGATCTCGAAAAGTTGTGCGATCTCGAAAAGCGATCGATCTCCAACTTTGTCTACCTTCTGATTCAAGAGGCGATCGATCGAGCAAAAGCATCCGGCAAGCTCCAATCAACAGATGACTGAAACTAAAACTTGATTTATCGTGCTTAATTTTAAAATCGAGAAGTGCGAAAAAACTCGCCTACGGCAATGCTAATATTCATTAAATGAGAGGTGTAAAAACATGGCAAGAAGCAGGCATATCTCCAGAAGATGCCAGGAGAATTCAGAATGCAGCCGATCGGACAAAACAAACCATCATAGTTGTTGGCAGTCGAGCAAACGGGACAAGTACGCCAACTTCTGACTGGGACTATATAATGTTAGGTAACTCTCGCCAGCGGCATTCCGCTAGCAGTTCCGTCCCTCGCGGTACAAGTGGCGGCGAAATTAATACTTCAGGTCGAGAAACGGGAATCGATATTTTTACTGGCCCCCTCATCTCAGGAGAACCTCACGTTATATTTGAGCCAGACTTAGGAGAGGCAAATGAATCTAGCCGATGAAATTACAATCAATCAAATTAAACAAGAATTAATTAGCCAAGAAGATGCAAAAAACTGGTTTTTAAGCTTCCCAACCGAATACCAGCAGGAAATATTGCAGCGGCTATCCTACATGACCCTCCAAGCAGGGGCGCGAGAAGAAGATGTTTCCCTAGCTATTGCCAAATCAAAACTTCGCCCAACTTACACCCCTTGTGTGTTGCTGAGTAGAGGGCGATTAAAAGAACAAATGGCAAAGCTTTTGAAACTGCCGCCCTCAGAATCTATCAAAACCTTTTTCCTGTTAATGAGTTTATTGGCAATTGCCGATGCGCGCAGGTACGGCAAATATTGTCAAGATGGCTGTAGCCACTGGTGGCATCGCGATTTGAGCGATCGCAAAGTTGTAGATGAAATTCAGCGCGAGTTGCAACAAAGCATTCTTGTTTAACTTGTAGTAAGCTGTGATGCGAGGGGGCGATCGCCACTGACGCTGCAGCCATATTCTGGGCCCCCACAGGGACGGGCAAGATGCCCATCCCACAAGAAAACAGACTCTTTGTGGAACAGGCATCTTGCCTGTTCTAGATGACTGCAAACAACTACAAAAAACTGACTCTTTGTGGAACAGGCATCTTGCCTGTTCCTGACAAAATCCCACAATCAAACTGACTCTTTGTGGAACACGCATCTTGCCTGTTCTAGATGACTGCAAACAACTACAAAAAACACACTCTTTGTGGAACAGGCATCTTGCCTGTTCCTGACAAAAAGCCACACAGATTACGAATCTCGATCGAGCTTCAGCACAGCCATAAAAGCCTCCTGCGGCACATCCACAGTACCCACAGACTTCATCCGCTTCTTACCCTTCGCCTGCTTTTGCAGCAACTTTTTCTTCCGCGAAATATCACCGCCGTAACACTTCGCCAACACATCCTTCCGCAAAGCCGGAATGTGCTCCGAAGCAATCACCTTCGCACCAATTGTCGCTTGAATCGGCACCTTAAATTGATGACGAGGAATCAACTCCTTGAGTTTTTCCGTCAACCCGCGGCCCACATTATAAGCCTTATCCCGGTGTACAATCATCGCCAAAGCGTCAACCGGATCGCCATTAATTAAAATGTCCATTTTCACCAACGGATTTTCGCGATAACCGATGAGGTGATACTCCATGCTCGCATAACCGCGCGATCGCGATTTCATCTGGTCAAAAAAGTCCGTCACCACCTCCGCCAAAGGTAACTCGTAAACCAGCGTAGTTCGGCCTTGACTCAGATACTTCATATCCATAAAAATGCCCCGCCGACTTTGAGACAGTTCCATCAGCGCGCCCACATAAGTTTCCGGCGACAGCATTTCTACCCGCACATAAGGTTCCTCAATTTTCTCGCGATACTGAGGATCTGGCAAGTGGCTGGGATTGTCAATTGTTAATACTTCCCCTTTAATTGTTGTGATTTGATAAACCACAGAAGGAGCCGTAACAATCAAATCCAAATTGTATTCTCTCTCCAGTCTTTCTTGCACAATTTCCATGTGCAGCAAACCCAAGAAACCGCAGCGAAAACCAAATCCCATCGCACTCGAAGTTTCCGGTTCGTAAGAAAGCGCCGCATCGTTGAGTTCGAGTTTTTCTAAAGCTTCCCGCAAATCGGGAAATTGGTCAGCATCGATCGGGAACAAGCCGCAAAAAACCATCGGTTTTGCTTCTGTATAACCCGGCCAAGGCTCCGGTGCAGGCTTTTTGACCAAAGTAATCGTATCGCCGACGCGAGCATCAGCTACGGCTTTAATTGCCGCGCCCAGATAACCAACTTCCCCGGCGTGCAGTTCGTCTACTTGAACTTGAGTCGGTGAAAGGATGCCCAATTCATCGATGACATATTCCTTACCCGAAACCATCAACAAAACTCGATCGCCCTTTTTGACACTTCCGTCCATCACCCGGAAATACACAATTACCCCGCGATAAGGGTCGTAATAACTGTCAAAAATTAGCGCCCGCAGCGGTTTGTCAACAGTATCCTGCGGCGGCGGCACTAATTCGACGATCGACTCCAAAATCTCATCTATACCAATTCCTTCCTTAGCCGAAGCCTCAATCGCCCCGCTACAGTCCAGACCGATAATTTCTTCAATTTCCCCTTTTACCCGTTCCGGTTCTGCCCCCGGCAGGTCAATTTTATTTAAAACTGGAATAATTTCCAAATTGTGTCCCAAGGCAAGGTAGACATTTGCGAGGGTTTGTGCTTCCACGCCTTGAGATGCGTCTACCACCAGCAGCGCCCCTTCGCAAGCAGCGAGCGATCGCGACACCTCGTAAGAAAAGTCCACGTGTCCGGGAGTGTCGATCAGATTCAGCACGTACTCCTGACCGTCCTTGGCAGTATAGTTCATCCGAGCGGCTTGCAGCTTAATCGTAATGCCACGTTCGCGTTCGAGATCCATATTGTCTAAAAACTGCTCCTTCATCTCCCGTGCCTGCACAGTCCCAGTCGCCTGCAACAGGCGATCGGCCAAGGTCGATTTTCCGTGGTCGATGTGAGCAATAATCGAAAAATTACGAATGCGAGATACAGGGACGTTAGTCATGTTTTTTATCGAAGAGCTAATCGGCAAAGGATACTTTTTGTTGTATGATTACACAAGCAAGAGTAGAGTGCTTACTTCAACCTCTTACTGGGGATTGAGATGAAACCACAACTGAGGCAAACCTCAAGAGTATCAGTTATTAGCCTTTCAAGTGTCCGATCGAGGCCGGACACCCAAAAGGAAAAAACTTTTCTCTCTCTCATTGTACAGAAAGCGGTTAAGCGGTTGAGGAAAGGTTGGGTGCAAATCAGGGACTGCCAATATCTAGTCCAGTCGGTTGTCATCAAAAGAATTGAAACTTAAGAATTAAAACTAGGATTTTTTAACTATGAGCGAATCAAGAATACCATCCCACAGTTCGTCAGAAAAAGTCGAACTGTCCATCCATATCGATCCTGAACTGCTAGACCAAATTAAGCACTTGACGAATGACCCCAGCAAAGTCATTGAAACAGCAATCAAGCAGTGGCTCAGAGGCGAGCGCCGCGAAGACGAGCTGGCTCTGAGTTTACGCCGCAACCCCCCAGTCCCGCCCCGCGGTGAGTGGAACGACTGAGGTACTCTCGCCCCAGACGGCGCGCGCAAATCTGCAGGCTGTAAAGTTTCTGGCAATGAAATTTCGATCGCGCGGGCGAGATCCTGCAGATTTCGCGGCGAAAGCTACAAGTGGTGGGCGAGTGAACTCGGCTAAATCACAACCTCGGAACTATTCGAGGTGGTGGTTCGCAGCCTCATATTTTGGCGTAATTTTCACATTTGATAGTTAATCGGTGCAGATTCCTAATTTCTCAATCTTAATTTTTATCTTTAAATTACCCAAAACGGCTGAGAACGAATAGTTTTTAGTTTTGAGTTGAGTTCAGAATTAAATAATAAATGTTTTCTGAGTTCATTAATCACTCAATACTCAATAATAGAAGCCTAAAATTTGTGCTAATTGTGAGTTTTGAGCGATAAATGTTTTAATTAAAAAGCCAACAACTTTTTAATTGATTAATAACTCAAAAATTAACAGTAGAAGCATCAAACAATGGGGAGTATTGAGATATTTATTCAAAACTCAAGACTCCAAAATCCGAACTACTTTCATCCCCTACTCTGATGGACTCTAACACAGATTTTCGGCGATCGAGCCTCGCCTCTACAGTTTTTTTTCAAGAGTTAGGGGCAGAATTAGTATTTACCCAAGACGCAAGGGGTAGATATCTATCTTTTTACTGGCAAAAAGCCGAACAGTACAACCTTACAGCAGAACAAATTGTCGTTAGCGAAGCCCTCGAAGAGGATCGCCCCCTCAGCGAAACCCTGCAACCCATCCCCCCCGCGCCTTATCTCGATATCCTGCGGCGGGCGCTCGAAACCCTCGTACCGCAACGGTTCAGCTATCCATTTTCCCACGCCGGAC
This sequence comes from Microcoleus sp. Z1_B2, assembly GCF_036700325.1. Lineage (NCBI taxonomy): Bacteria > Bacillati > Cyanobacteriota > Cyanophyceae > Oscillatoriales > Microcoleaceae > Microcoleus > Microcoleus sp. Z1_B2. The sequence goes on along the minus strand of NZ_JAUBOQ010000033.1, from coordinate 32,454 downwards.
AATATTTTCTCTTCGATTTGACACTCACTCCGGCGATCGACTCAAACGGCAAAGCTACAAAAGTCTTAGTTATGGGAAGGCTGCTGTCTGACAAACCCACAGACAGACGGCCAGACTCCCCAGAATTCATGCTCTATCGAGCTTTGCCATCCCTCTTGGACGCCCGCCAACGAATGTCGCTTCCAGCGAGCCGTATCCCCGGTCGATCGCTCCCTCCCTACTCGGAAATCGATCGTAAAATCATCTCGCAAATCGCTCAAAACCTCCACAAAACCCTCGATTTAGCAACCATTTGGCAGCAAACTGTTAACAGCTTGGGTCAAGTTTTGAACGCGAGTCGCTGCATCATCTGTTCCTACAAAAAAGACAGCGAAAATCTCGAAACATCCCCCTTCCTCGCCTCCGAAAAACAGCAAAAATCGACCGCCTCAGCAGCCGAATTACAACAGTCAATAGCTAGCTACCCCTCGCCCCCGCTTTCCCCAACTCAAATCGAAAATCTCCAATCGAAAACTTTTAAAGTAGTAGCTGAGTACCGCCAAGAAGCTTACTCTTCTATGCTGGGATTAGAACTGCGCGCAGCCGAACAGCCAGGGTGGATTCAAACTTTAGCCACCTTAAAACCAGTAGCAGTCGATTACGCCTCCCCCGCCGCCGATCCCTTCCACCGCCATTCCGTGCTCGTAGCAGCTACCTCCTATGAAGACCAACCCAATGCACTGATATGTTTGCACCGCTGCGGCAGTTCCCCGAAATGGAGTCCAGTCGAACTCGAATTCGCCCGCGAGTTAGTCGCTCAAGTCGGCAGTGCGATCGCCCACGCTACACTTTACCAAGAATTAGAACACGCTCGCGCCGAAGCCGTAGCTCTTTCCCAACTTAAAAGTCAATTTCTTGCTAATACTTCTCACGAACTCCGCACCCCCCTCAACGGCATCCTCGGCTTCCTAAAACTGCTTATGGACGGCATGGCAGATGACCCAGAAGAAGCGCACCAATTTATCGAAGAAGCTTACCGATCGGCAGTACATTTGTTCAATGTGATTAACGATATTTTGGATGTCGCTAAAATCGAAGCTGGCAAAATGGAGTTAGACCTCGCTCCCGTCAAACTCGGTGAACTGTTGCAACAAGTTGAGGATTTTACACGGGTTCAAGTCGAGCAAAAGCGATTGCAATTTCAAATCCAAAAACCCCCTGTGGAGGACGAGATTATTGTGTATGGCAACTACCAACGCCTGCTTCAAGTAATCTTGAACCTCACGGGCAATGCGATTAAATTTACCGGGGAAGGGGGAATTCGCATTAGTGCCGAGGTTATTAAGAAAAAGGTGACTGTTCACAACCAGCAGTTCCCCGGAATGGTGAAAATCCGAGTCGCTGATACTGGCATTGGGGTTTCTCTCGACAAGCAAGATAAATTATTTGAGTCGTTTTTTCAGGTGGATGGCGATCGTACCAGGCAATACGGCGGCACCGGTTTGGGGTTGGCTATTTCTCAAAAACTGGTAGAAGCAATGGGGGGTACAGTAAATTTTTACAGTATGGGAGAAGGGCTGGGAGCGACTGTTACTTTTACTGTCCCGCTTTATCAAGAACCACTATGTGAACTAACCTGACGGTCAACTGGGTACAGTTAGACCGCAGGCTTCTTTTTCCTTTTTTGCTCATGCTTTTTTGAGTGACGGAGTTCCCCCGCCACTTTCGTAACTCAGACCAATCTTTCTAATAAGTTTAGCTGAGTTTTCATCTCGATCCAAAGATTCTCCACACAGACAAGAATGCCACCGCTCCGATAATTATTTCGGAACTTTATTTAGGCAGTTCCAGCAATTTTGAGAAGTTCCCTTCGGATCAACAAACAAAACGCTTTTACCCAATTTCCATGCGACATATTTTAGGACGCTAGCGAATTGCCCATGAGCAGCATCAAGCAGGGATTTATTCAAGCCACTCTTAGCTGATTGACCGTTGGGCAAATAAACCAAATTACCATCCTCAATATCGGTCTTGGGCTTAGCGCGTCTAGTCAGATTTTTGACACTCAAGTCTTCAACAGCTAAAACTTCACATTTCCCGAACAGCTCATGTGCCGTTTTAAACTGAAAATCCAATCTAGCTCTGGCTACGAACTGATGAAGTCTAGAAATCCTGTCCTTGATAACTTTCCAAGGCTTAGAACCCTTAACTCGGTTAGCTAGCTTCGCTTGAAGTCTTGCCAGCTTCGGGGCCGACTTCCTCAAAAATCTAGGATTCTCAACTCTTTCGCCATTAGAAAGAGCGACGTAATTATTAAACTCAGCGAGACTGTCACCAGTCCCGCTGGTCTTCAAAACCGTGCATGAGACTTTCACCTCACACGGCTCCTCAATGCTTTGGTGCTTGTTACGCATACCTCATTACCCATCTATCATCGACTTTTTCAAGTCTTCTGGTGGGCTTAGGCTTGGCACTATTGCAGCCAGATTGGTTGCCGAGACTGCCATCGATAGCTGTCTTTGTGTCGTGGCAATGTCTGTGAAGGAGTTGCCAATTATCGTAAGAATCCTTTCCACCTTGCGATTTAGGGATTCTGTGGTCAATTTCCATCACATCGTCTTCACGGAAAAACAAGCCACAGTGGGTACACTTCCCTTTTTGCTTTTTCAGGAGTTTTGATACCCTACTTGGCATTTCTGGGTTATTACCCATTCTTGTACTCCAGTAGTCGGGTAGGGCAGGGACATTGCTGTCCCCTTCCCCCCTAAGAACCGTGCTTGCAAGTTTCCCTGCACACGGCTCAAGCAAATCACTGTGTCTTCTCATGATGGATTTGCTGGTGACACATTAGATGGACAAGTTGATAATTGGAGTATGTGTCCTTTCCTCCGATTGCTTTGGGGGTCGAGTGGTGTTTATGTATGTTCTCGCCGTTGAATAGCGAGTCACCACACCTCGGACACACATGGTTTTGTCTCTTGGCTATTTTTTGCCACGACTTATTATAGTCCTTGGCTTGTTTTGCCCTGTTTTTCCTAAACCATCCTTGTACGTCAGGGTCAGAATTATCTGGGGAATAATCACCAGGTATCAGGGTGTGTCGTTCGATGTGGAACCAAGAGAATTTTGGGATATGCGCCCCTGTTTGGTGGTCTCCAAATACCCAATTATCTTCCCTATCATGATTGAATCGTCCGAAATAGCGTTGGTTTCTCCATTTGTCACTTTTGTTTGGGTGTCTCTGTTTGGCGTATTTCTTAGCACGGTCGAACATCCATTTGTCGAGTTCGTGAAAGACCTCGCTGGCTACCATCTTTCGGTGGTAATTTGCCCATCCTCTGACAACGGGAGTCAGCTCTGTAATCACTGCCCCAATTTCCTTGCCCCGGTTAGAGAGCCAGATTTGTCGGAGTTTGTCGCGGATGTTTTTGATGGATTTGGCACTTGGTTTGATTAGTAGTTTGTACCCTGATTTTCTGTCAGACACTTTGTAATGTCTGAAGTTCCATCCCAAGAAGTCAAACCCTTCTGTCATATGAACGATTCTGGTCTTTTCTTCAGAGAGGCTCAAACCCCTCTCTAATAACCAGTGGATTATTTCGTCCTTAGCTTTATTGGCGTCTTCTTGGGTTTCGCAGAGAATAACAAAGTCATCGGCGTATCTGACTACAATCCGTTTTCCTCGTGACCCTCCGCTTTTCTCGTAGATGACCCCTAGTGCCTTCTCCATTCCATGCAGTGCGATATTCGCCAGTAAGGGGCTGATGATTCCCCCTTGTGGTGTTCCGGTTTCGCTTTCATGGAATACGTTCTTATCCACATATCCTGCTTTTAGCCATTGCTGTATTAGTTTCCTTGCAGGAAAATTTCCAATTCGACCTATTAGAAATTCGTGGTTGATGTTGTCGAAGCATCCTTTAATGTCGGCATCTACTACCCACTTTTTCTTCTTGTTGGGACGAACAGCATTGAATATTTTCTCTGCTGCGTCATGGGTGCATCTGCCAGGGCGGAATCCGTAGCTAGCGCGTTCAAATTGTGCTTCCCAGCATGGTTCTAGTGCGTTTAGTATGATTGCCTGAAGGCATCGGTCTATTAGCGTGGGAATTCCTAGTGGACGCTTCTTTCCATTAGGCTTTGGAATGTACACCCGAAGAGTTGGCAGTGGTTTCCAGGGGATGAATTTCTTGAGGGCATCCACTAGAATTCCTCTTCCTTTGGGGTTGAGAACTACCAATCCGTCAACGCCTGGAGTTTTCTTGCCCTGGTTCTGTTGTGTACACCTCCTTACAGCCAGGTATATATTCGACAGCGATTTCATAAGTAATCGCTGAAGATTTCGGACTGTCTTCCAGCGTCCTTCACGAGTAGCCTTGAAGATTCGCTGTCTCAGGTTCTTAACTACACGATTGGCTTGGCGCCAGTTGATGGCTTGCCATTGAGTGTCGTTCTTGTCAGTTACGTTTACGGCTCGATGAGTCATATCTAACTTTTCCTGACAGGTTCATTCCCGTCTCATTGAACTTCAAGAGATTCACCTGTCTTCCGTCTGCACCCTTTCGGGTTGGGTATCTCAGGTTTCTACCTGCCCTATCCGTCGAGTTATAGGCTTGTGCCTTTTTTCCTCTGGACTTTCGTCCTGACGGCATTCGCTTCTGAAGACATCCCTCACCCGCTAGGGAGTTAGAGTCACCTTACGGTTTCTTTACTACTGCGTTGGAAATTAGGCAGTAGACCCTATCGGGGTTATCTCGTTCCGCACCAGATGGAGATACAACTAATTCGGTGTCCTGCTTTACTCCGGGGACTAGGCGCTCACATAATCCACCTAATTCTTTGGATTATCTATTGTCCCTACACTCCTGTTTCAGTCACTTTCAGAAGCTCGGCTTAACGAAGCGTCATCGCAGGTTCGCTGTTGCTACACCTAATTAGTTTTGCCCTTGCCTCCTTTTTGGACGTGACTTCCTACTTAGGTTCGGCTTCTTTCCTGAGCTATGAGACACAAGAATTGCTCCTTATGCCCCCAGGAAATGGACACTGGCATTTGAGCGCTTGCCAGGGGAGTCTTTGAGTTTCCCACTCTCTCGTGCGGCTTCGATTCGCACAACCAGGTTTCCGTCGTATGGAGACGATTCGCTTTTAACTTTTATATGTCGCACTATTGGAGTGTCGGCATGGTCGAGTAACCGAAGTGGGGTTGAACCTTCCTTCTTGGTTGCAAATACCCAGTTATCACCGTTTATTGGGTGCCAATATTTCTTTGCCACCCATTCCCCATTTTTTAAGGGGTGACGGCGTTTTGCCCAAGCTCTTAACTTTTGGTACATGAGGTCGTCGATATCTGAGTAAACAACCTTACTTACTACAGTCGCATAGTAGTTAGCCCATCCCCGGATAATTGGGTTTAAATGGCTGATTAGCACTGCTTGCGGTGCTGCCTTATGGGCTTTAATTACACTAGCGATTTGGTCGTAATGTACCTTTTGCTTCTGTTTGCTTGGGGTGATGATTGTCTTAAAACCTTGTTTCGAGTGATACTTTCCTACTGGAAATTGTTGTATCTTGAATCCCAGGAAGTCGAACCCTGGGTTTTCTTGCTCATACTGATTAAGGGTGTGGGCAAGTCTCGTCTTAGAAGGCTTAAGTTCCAAATTCATGCCTTTTAACCATCCAGAGATAATCTCTTTGCATCTTTGAACAACAGTTATGTCTTCGTGGAGAATCACGAAGTCATCGGCATAACGAATCAGGCTAAGACTACTACGGTTATCCCTTTTGCCTTTGCCACTTTTAGTAGGCAATGTTTCTGCGAACTGTTTAATTCGTTCTTCCATCCCGTGGAGGGCAATATTTGCCAGTAACGGAGAAATAACCCCGCCCTGTGGAGTACCCTCAGATGTTGGAAACAACTGCATATCATCCATCACTCCCGCTTTTAACCATGCACGAATCTGTCGGCGAATGGTGGGGAATGTATTTAATTTGTTGAGCAGTGCTTCATGGTCAATCCGGTCGAAACATTTAGTTATATCGGCATCAAGCACATATTTAGGCTTTTTATTGATGCTTAAAAATATAGCCTCGACTGCATCTTGGCATGAACGTCCAGGTCTGAACCCGAAAGAGTTAGGTTCAAATCGCGCTTCCCATTCTGGTTCTAATGCCAGCTTGACAAGTGCTTGCAAGGCTCGGTCTTCCATTGTAGGTATGCCTAAAGGTCGCTTCTCTTCCGTTCCAGGCTTGGGAATCCATACTCGCCTAGTCGGACTAACCTTAGACCCCACTTTTAGATTATTTACTAACTTCAAACGTGCTGCTGGGGACAAGGATTTCACCCCGTCCACTCCTGCCGTTTTCTTGCCAGTATTATCCTGGGTTACTCTACGAACCGCTAATACCTTTGCTGACCAAGACTTCATCAGCGTCTTTTGGAGTCTGCGTAATGCTTTCACATCACCACGTTGAGAGGCTTGAAAAATTCTCTTTTGGAGCTTATAAACCTTACGTTCTAGCTTTCGCCAGTTCACTTGGTTCCATTCTACCGTAGTCTTTAAACTCGTTTTAGACATTTTTACTCACTACTTGAGACTTTCCCTTCCAAATCATCGTGAGTCCGTCTGCATATCCTGGGCATTACCCCAGACTTTAAGCTTCTGACCCAATCTTTCCTACTCGTTGCATACGGTTAGCACCTACTACAGGGATTCGACCACCTGAGAACAGACGAGAGGTTATCTCGTTCCGAATGACCATACTGTGTACATTTAGAGTGATGTTATTCGCCGGGTTTATCGGAAGTGCTTGTTGGTCAAATACCCACTTGCCAACTCCTTTTATCCTGTGCCTTTTGGCTCCAGCGCATTAAGCCTTATTTCGCTGGTTTTTGGTAACGACGATTCAAACACATCTTCAAGCCAAGGCTTTACTCATGGGTACTTTTGCTCGATGCTTACCGACTTAGGCTGTCAGTAATAACATCTTTTCTCCCCGCTTTACGGATTGATAGCTAGTCGCTACCGTAGGGGAGATGCTTTCACCGCTGCACCTGCGGGGTAGGATTTGAGTGTTCTAGGGTACTGATTCTCACCTACATGGTCATTCAGTTGTCAAGGTTCTATTCCTTGCGGCTAATCCCCCTAATCCTTTATAGGACTGGTTTCTAGCCAACGATTCGCACAGTTATTCCTAAATCTATACCAACAGTGTTTTCATCAGTCGGTTGAATTTCTGCAACCGTTACAGGAACCGTCTTATCTTCTAGCGTCAGGGAAATATACCACCCATCCGCTTCTGAGATAACACTACCCGTCTTAACTTTGAAACCCGTTGGTATGGGGCGGTGAAAGACCATAGGCACGCTTACCTATTTTTGCGAGGTTAATACAAATCCTATTTTGCTCGTCCTTGACAATATTTAAATTGTCCAACTGAGGATAAGTGAAAGATTTGTAGTAGTGAAACCCTTTGAACTTGGGTTGGCCCCTACGATTGCCATTTTTATCCGGCGTGGTGAAATTTGAAAAGGAAGTTTCCACCCTGTTGAGGACATCTTGTAAAACCTGTGCATCCAACAATTTATAATCAGGAAATAGTTTTTTAGTGTTTTTCAGGTCGGCAAGCTGTATGGTTTGCCACTGCACATAACCGCCTTCAATGTTCGAGAAAATGTCACCCTTTTTAGTCAAAGGATTACCTAATTCATCCTTTTTTCTACCATCCCTAGTCTGCACTCTCGTCAAAGGAATGTTTTGATAAATCTCCTCAATAGGGACTATCGAAACAATCAAGGGACAGGCGTTGACGGGCGTTCTCGTGGCTGACCACCATCTGAATCTTTGACGCCCGTCGGTAGTTGTACTGCCGACGACCGAGTTCTAGATGAGCCACAATTTTTGCTAATTGGGTTTGTGTGGGTTTGAGGCGGTATTTGTATGTTAGTTGCATGGGAAACTTCTTTTTTTCCACCTACTTTAATGTACCATTTTTTCGATTTAATAGTTAGAAAGTACATCAAAGTTAAAGGTACTCGCAATGTCTAATTGTCGGTTTCCGTACCTACACCCGACGAGCCTTTCATCACGCGGGCGTAATTCATTCGGGGTACGGGGCGTAGCGCTCAGATGCGTCCCCTCTGAATATACGCCCGGGACTTCCCGGCTGGTAGTTAAAAAACTAAGTTTGTAGGCCCAACCGGGCGTAATTCCTGGTAAAATTTCTTGTAATGCTACCAAAAAAGTGAGAGGCATACCCAGCTACGTTCAGCGCAAAGGTGCGCTGACCTTAAATTCTGGCCATTCAGTTGAGGCCAGCAGCCCCGATGAAACTGGTTGTGGCGTCTTAGGTGCTGTAACCCCAAGCAAAACGAACGAAACTGCCATCAACCCGCCGTACAAGGCAGCCGATCGCTTGCGAGTTCCCAGTCCCACCCATTGAGGATTTAGCAGACCCAGACAAAAAGCAGGTGTGGAAAACATAAAAGTTAATACAAACAAGCTGGACATCACGCACCTCCGACTAGCGAATTGTAGCGATTAATTACTTTCATCTCCAATTAATAGCTCACAAATCCGCTTAAAAAATTGGCAATTTAGGATTTATAACTTGAGAATTATTGATGTTTATCAAACAATAAAAAAAAAATAAAAATTTCTGACTTTAGATAGTTGTTAAAAAAATAAGAGCTTTCTAGAGAGTGCAAAAATTCAGCTTAAAATAAACACTAAATTCCTTAATCAAAATATGAAAGTCCGCTTTAATGTAGTGCGCCAAAATCAAAACGAGGCTCCCCGGATTCACACTTACACCCTAGATGTGGAAGAGAGCAATACCATCCTTGACTGCCTCAACAGTATTAAGTGGGAACACGACGGCACTTTAGCTTTTCGCAAAAATTGCCGTAATACAATTTGCGGCAGTTGTTCTATGCGAATTAACGGTCGATCGGCATTAGCGTGCAAAGAAAATGTGGCCAGCGAACTCGCAAGACTGCAAAAAATAGCTGCTTCCAGCTCAGCAGAAATGCCTACTGATTTCATCCCAGAAATCACCGTCGCCCCAATGGGAAATATGCCGGTCATTAAAGATTTGGTTGTTGACATGACCAGTTTTTGGGACAACCTAGAAGCAGTTGAACCATATATCAGCACCGCCTCGCGAGCAATTCCAGAACGGGAATTTCTGCAAACTCCAGAAGAGCGATCGAAACTCGACCAAACCGGCAACTGCATCCTCTGCGGTGCGTGCTATTCTGAGTGCAACGCCCGCGAAGTCAACCCGGAATTTGTCGGCCCCCACGCCCTCGCCAAAGCTTACCGCACGATCGCCGACTCCCGCGACAGCGAAACCGAAAATCGACTGGAAAAATACAATGAAGGCACCGCAGGCGTCTGGGGATGCACGCGCTGTTACTACTGCAACTCGGTTTGTCCGATGGAAGTTGCGCCGATGGATCAAATTGGTAAGATTAAACAAGAGATTCTCGATCGCAAAGACGACCAAGCCAGTCGATCGATCCGCCACCGCAAAGTTTTAATCAATCTCGTCAAAGAAGGGGGCTGGATAGACGAGCGCAAATTTGGCATCGAAGTAGTAGGAAACTACTTCCGCGATGTTAAAGGTTTGCTGAGTCTGGGCCCGTTGGGTTTGAGAATGATCGCTCGCGGCAAGTTCCCGCTGTTTTTTGAGCCTTCAGAAGGTACCGAAACCGTGCGAAATCTGATCGAATCGGTTCAAAGTTTAGAAAAGTCAGCAGATTAGCGATCGGCTGTCCTTTTCCTGGTAAATTACAAGTTGTGCGATCGCAAAGCTTCCCCAAAATCATCACTCACAACTCGAAACTTAAAACTTTTAAATGACTGCTAAAACTCCTCCATCCCCAAAACCGACAACCCCAAATACCCCAAAACCAGAACCAGCCTTTGGGTGGAATGCCTACGCCGAACAAATCAACGGACGATTTGCGATGGTGGGGTTCGTGGGACTTTTGCTGCTAGAATTCTTCACCCGCCAGGATTTTTTCACCTGGCTGGGTCTGCGTTAAATTAATCAAAATCAATTCAAAATGGAAGCTGAAAAATTATCTATATTTCAGCTTCCTTTTGATTTTTAATAGTTATTTAAAATACAGACTATATCACAATACGGTTCAGTTAAAACTATTTATTCCGGGCGAGATCCCCCTAAATCCCCCTTAAGAAGGGGGACGCAAGAGTAATTTCTTGTCCCCCCTTTTTTAAGGGGGGCTAGGGGGGATCGAGCTTAACTGAACCGTATTGGACTATATCATGTCCGGTCGAGCGACCGCGATTTTTGTAGGGGCGGGTTCAGAACAATACCTGTCAATAATTGACAATCTCAAAAACCCGCCCCGACCGGGATATTATGGTTAATCGATAGGACATGATATTAGAAAATTATAAGTGCCAGACTCTAACATTTATAGTGGCATAAAAACCTATGAATTTACCAAAGTGAATAGTAGTTGCTTATAGTGCGATCGTCCTTGAATTATAGGGACACGGCAATGCCGTGCCCTGACTCCGAAGTTTCGTTCAAACTAATTTCCAGTTGTTTCGCGGACGGTCAAACTGTACTTGCCTCTACCTTTTGGAGGCGGATCGTAAGCATTGACAATGACGCGATAGCGACCGTTTGCAGACAAGGTAACAGTAAGTTCAGAATTGGAATTTTGCTGCGTGACATCATCATTTTCTCCAAGTAGCTCGCCCTGGGAGTTGAAAATAGCGAGATAAGTATCAAACTCGGTACTTTCTACGGTAATAACCAGTTTCTGACCCTGAGTGCCTTCAAAGGTATACTCGTCGTACAAACTGCTGTCTGAGGGAAGTACAGAAGACTTAGCAGGGCTGAGTTCTCCGTTTTGCTCTAAAATGACTTTAGATGCACCCGCATCAGGAGTCGGCGGAGGTTCTACAGTTGGGGTCTGAGTTGGCGAACTTTGTGGCGATGGGGACGGGTTGGGGCTTGCTTGAGCTAAAACCGCCTTGTCAGCAGTCTTCGCATCAGTTAAGTTTTGAGGAAATTCTGCTGAAATAAGGGTGGAACTGCTGTTAGCAACACCTGAATTTGAAAGTGACAGGGAGAGAGCCGGCTTGCCAGAAAAAGTAGCTACCAGAGCAATTGGCGCGATCGCCCAAAATCTAACTTGACGCATGAATTACCTCGATTTGTAACGGAGGAAGAAGGAAGAAGTCAGTAGTCATTAGTCAGTAGTCATTAGTTATTTGTTAGGATCGCAAATTAAATAATTTACACTCTTGAAAGTGGGATGGGCGTCCCGCCCGTCCTTTATGCACGGGCGGGACGCCCATGCCACAAGAACAATAAAGATTGTAAGTTATTTAATTCTCATTCCTTAGATGCTACCAATTACCAATGCCCTGTTTGCCCAATTCCCGATTCCCAATTCCCAGTTCCGAATTTTCAATTTTCACCGGACAGTTAGAGTGTAACGACCCCGGCCCGAAGCATCGTAAGCATTGACAATTACGCGATAGCGACCCGTAGCGGGCAACGTAACGGTCAGAAACGAATTTTTAGTCGAATCGCTTCCATCGTCATTTTCTGCCACTAATCGGCCGTTAGGGCCAAAGATCGCCACATAGGGATCGAAATCTGTACTTTCGAGGGAAATGGTGACAGACTGACCCGATCGACCTTCAAAAGTATACTCTCGATACAGACTGTTGTCAGACGGCAATACTGGGCCGCCTGCGACTAAAGCACCTTCTTCTTGCAAAATCGCCCGAGAAGGCGCGGTAGGAGCACTCGCTTTCAGCTCTAACGTATAAGCCCCTGACTGCCTAGCTTGGTAGGAATTTGCAACTAACGTGTAAGTCCCGTCTGCTGGCAGCCTGACTGTAATTCTGGCGTTTTTATTCCCGGCCCCGTCATCGTCTTGCGCGATTTCGCGCTGGTTGGGGCCGAGCAAAATTAAATAAGGGTCAATCTCTTGACTTTTCATTTCTATTGTGATTTGCTGGCCCGCTTTTCCGTCAAATGAGTAGAGGTCAAAAAAGCTGTTGTCGGTGGGCAGAACGCTAGACTTGTCGGTGAGGAGGCCGCTGACGGGGGGCCCGTTTAACGTAACTTTTTGAGGTGATTGGTTGCCACCAAAGGGCGATCGGGCTTGAGCCGCGCGGGGAGCTCGCCCTTCTCGCACCGCTGTCAGGAAAGCGGGTAATTTGTCTGCGGAAATTGCAAAACCGATACCGATACTGCCACCGCCCCGACCGCGAGTAAAAATAGAAGTATTGACGCCGATTAATTCTCCTGAACTGTTGAGCAGTGGGCCTCCTGAATTGCCGGGATTGATGGCGGCGTCGGTTTGAATTAAGCCCCGCTGCTGGTCGATGCGGCTGACGATTCCGACTGTAAAAGTACCTTGAAATTGACCGAAGGGATTGCCGATCGCAAATGCTTGTTGCCCGACTTTCACCGAACCGGGACGGGCTAAAGGAATAGTGGGCAAATTGTTTTGACCGCGAATCTTCAGCACGGCTAAGTCTAGACCGTCTTCGCCGAATCCGATGACATCGGCGACAAGTTTTCTGCCGTCTGACAAAATGATATTGACGGTACCGCCTGCCGAAACAACGTGGGCGTTCGTTAACACCATGCCGTCGGGGCTGATAATTGTGCCACTGCCGTTAGATTTATCTGTATCGACTGTAACAACCGCCGGACTAGCCTTTTCGTAGACCCGAATATTGGTTTGTTCTTCGACAGTTTGGGCGATCGCACCCTGGGAATGCACCGAGTTAAATTCCGTTAAATCTGTTGATTGCCGCCCAGGGGATGTGGTAACAACCGCACTGGCGCTGGCTGCAACCCCAACCGTTAAAATTCCCGATACTGCTAAACTTAGAAGTTTGAAATTCATGGCGATCGATTTAGTATTTAGCGATCGGTAGCTAGGAATTAGGTTTTGTGGCTAACCGCTAACTACCTTCTCTAATTATTTTAGGACTTGCACCACGGTAGTGACATTCCTTACGCCGGTTCTCCAATTCGGGAATCTGAATCAGCAGCTAAATACTTAAAATTAGCTTGTCGTACCTCGGCATCCTCATTGCCGTAGAAAAAAGACAGCAAAGCAAAACGCTGGCCACTAATCACCGGCGTCGCTTCATGCAGCAAAGAACACGAAAAAATAATCGCCGTGCCACAATCCCCTTTATAACCGTGCGGCGCGTACTCTGGAAACCGTAAAAATCCCCCCGTGTACTCTCCCACATTCAAGTTTAGCGTCATTGCAAACCTGCGGTGCAGCGTAGCTTTGCTAGTGTTGTCGCGGTGCGGCATAAAATAACCGCCACTCTGGGCATCGTAACAACCTATCAAATACCGTTCAAACCTGGTAATTGTAAACTGAAAAGCTTTTTCTACTTCCGGCCGCACCCGGCGCCAAATAATCGCACTCAATCGTCGCTGTAACTTCGGGTCTTCAATAAAGAAATCTCGGCGCTTCTTGAAAGTGTCGTCGTGCAGGCCAACTGTTTTCCCGCCTATTTGCCTCATAAAGCCGGAAGGACTGCCACCGTGAGCTTTGTAGATATCGATTAAACTGCGACAAGATGCTTTGTCCAAAACGTTAGGAATTACCAACACCGGGGCGTGGCGAGTGGCTGCTCGGGCTTCCTCAATTGGGGGCAAACTTTTGAGAAAATCTAATACTTGCTGGGCGTGTTGGTGCGGTTCGCCCATCGGCAAAATATTAATTACCTGAAGGTTTTCGTTGAGAACAAAAGTTTGTGGTGCATAGTAAACTCCGGCAACTCCATTTTCTTCGACATCTCGGAAAACACCGTACTGCTGGCTGACTTTTTTATCCAAGTCCCAGAAAAAAAGGAATGACGGAGCAATTGTGGTTGGTCTGTTTTGTTCTTTGTCTGCTGGGTCAACGCTCACTCCAAACCGCGGTACTTGCAAGCTTTGGAATTCCTCTGAAAGCTCTTGAAAGCTTTTGAGGATAACTTGGATTTGTTCAAAAGCTGTGCTGGCAAAGAAAAACAGCACGACTCGCCGGCCGCCAACAGTCGGGAAATGAAATAAGGGGTTATTTGTAGAAGGAACGGAAAACCAGGGAGCCGGATCTCCTATTTCGAGTAATGGCATCTTGCTGATTTAATATTTGGGATTTTATATTTAGATTATTATGCTGTCGATTAGTTCCACAGATTCGGTAGGCCAATCGATTTTAGATTTTAGATTTTAGATTTTAGATTTTAGAATTGAAGCATTGACTTGCGCGAAATAAATTCGGGGGGCAAGTTTCTCGGATACAGGTTTTTTATTTCTGGGTCCTGAGTCTGCTTTCGGAATGAATCTGGGGGCTTGTATCCTGGATGCTTGATTGTCAAAAAAAAATTCAAAAAAAATTAGCTTTTCTTTGTGTATATCTCCGTTGGTCTGGGTTTTCACCCTCGCAATTTACAGTCTTTTGAATCACTTTAATATCTGAAAAATAAGTAGATGGGCATCAATAAACGCAACTTATTTTTTTGCCGACGGGTACGAGAAAAGTTTAGTTTCACCCATCTACTTAGTGTTTGCCTATTTGTCGAAACTGGGGGAATTATCCGGTTGGTCTTCCGGGTATTCTACAGGTCGATACTCCACGTAGTCTGACGGCGGTGCTTCCACGTCGCGGTTGCTGGGGCGAGACCTGGATGATTCCGTAGGACGGGGTTTTTTGGTTCTCGGCGGCGTATCGGAACTGCGGTTTTCCGAAGCAGGGGGGCGACTGCTGCGGCTGCGGGTCGGTCTTTCTTCGGGGTTGTCTGAAACGTCCCAGTTGTCTGACTCTTGGGCAGGCGGGGCTTCTGGGCGAGAGGGACGTTTGCGCGAGGCTCGATCGGGCGAGTCGGGCCGTCCGGTGTTAACGCTGCCGTTGCGATTCGAGGGGCGGCGGCGGGGTTCGTCGTCGTAGGCTTCCCGAGAAGAACGGTAGTCTTGGCTGCCTCTGATCCGGGGACGCTGCGGATAGTCTTCCTCTGGTTCTAGCTGTTCCATGTCGGCATCGTAGCCGTCGTAACCGTAGGCGTTGCTGACCGGTCGGTCTTCATCTACGTATTGGGCGCGACTTTTGGCTTGGGCTGTGGTCGCTCCTCGCAGCTTAATGCTTTCTGCTGCAAAAAATATGGCGGAACCAGTCAACAGAAATTGACCGAATGCCAGAATTGGGTCAAGCCGCCATCCTTGAAATAACAGAATACCGCCGCACAGCAAGCCGACTGCTGCAAAAAAAATATCGTGGTCTCGGGCTAGTTTGGGACGCCACGATCGCAGAAAATACAGTCCTGCCCCTGCTACTGCTAGGATAATCCCTAACAGGCTGCTCCAGTTCAATCCTAAATTGACCATTAGCCTATCTCCTATGTCTTTCCTATGTTAGCGAGTTAGATTTTACATCTATCATTAAGTCTGTCAGCCCGACGGTGCTTTCTGGGGCAGAGTCCGGTCAGGGTTTCAGCTTGGGAAGTCAGTATAATAATGAGTTTAACGGGAAAAAACCTCAGCTTGGCAGTCAACTGAAGGTTTTGCCTTGACAGTTGCTGGCAGCCGAGGTTTCTCGCATCGGGGAAATGCCCGACGTGTAGCCGAAAATTGACTTGCAGCGCCGGACTTAGAAACCCGCTGACTTTTTAGGTGCGCTTGATTTTGTCTTTTTGGCTGATGAAGATCAGGGCGATCGTTGCTGGAAGCACTACTACCACCACGCCCACCAGCAGGCTGTACAAAAAGTTCGCGAGAGAAGGAGTCATAGATTCCAAGCCTTTGTTACAACAATTTGATTTTTATTAATTTTATACTTTCGATCGCACCTGTGAAACGGTTAAAATTATGAATGGCAGACTTAACAAAACTTAAGATTTCGAGATAAGACCCATGACTGGTATTACCGTTGCAAGTTGGATTCTGGGCTCTGTCCTAGTCGTGATGACTTTGCTGTTTATTTTTCGGATCGTTCTGACTTGGTATCCCGAGGTGAACCTGAGCAAATTGCCGTTGAGTCTGATTGCTTGGCCCACGGAACCTTTTTTAGCCATAACTAGAAAGATTGTACCGCCGATCGGCGGGGTGGACATTACGCCGATTATTTGGGTGGGTATCTGTAGCTTGCTGCGAGAAATGATTCTCGGCCAGCAAGGGCTGCTGACAATGATGATGTAGAAGTTGGCGGTTGACTGTTGACTGTTGGGGGTTGACTGTTGACTGTTGACTGAAAGCAGGCTTGGTAAAAACCCCCGGATCGATCCGTGGGGTTGCTTTCTTCAATCTTTCAATCCAAAATCCAAAATCTAAAATCCAAAATCGATTGACTAATGACTATTTTGGTTCAAGAACTGTTCGACGAAATTCGTGTAAACTTCGCCGCTGAGAAACTCGGGGGAATCGAGGATTTTTTGGTGAAAGCCCAGGGTGGTAGGAACGCCGGTGATAGCGCATTCCCGCAATGCCCGTTTCATCCTGCGGATGGCTGTCGGTCGATCGCGCCCCCATACAATTACTTTACCGATTAAAGAATCGTAGTAAGCGGGTATTTCGTAATCGGTGTAGACGTGAGAGTCCATCCGCACGCCGGGGCCACCGGGAGGCAAATAACCGCTGATTATGCCGGGGTGGGGTCGGAAATTGCGATCGGGATCTTCGGCGTTGATGCGGCACTCGATCGCGTGGCCGTTGAGAATGACTTGGTTTTGCTTGATTTGCAGTTTTTCTCCTTGGGCGATGCGGATTTGTTCGGCTATCAAGTCGAGGCCTGTAATCATCTCGGTGACGGGATGTTCTACTTGGATGCGGGTGTTCATTTCCATGAAGTAGAACTTGCCCGATTTGTCAAGCAGAAATTCGACAGTGCCCGCACCCGTGTAGTTGATGGATTTGGCGGCGGCAATGGCGGCGTGACCCATTTGATCTCGCAGTTTCTGGCTGAGGGCGGGGCTGGGGGCTTCTTCGAGGAGTTTCTGGTGTCGGCGCTGAATCGAACAATCTCTCTCACCGAGGTGGATGACGTTACCGTAGTTGTCGGCAAGGATTTGGATTTCGATGTGCCGGGGTTTTTCGATGAATTTTTCGAGGTAAAGTCCGGGGTTGCCGAAGGCTGCGTCGGCTTCGCCTTGGGCTGCTGAGAATAGTTTGGGGAGTTCCGAGGGTTCTCTCACTAGCCTCATGCCGCGGCCTCCACCGCCGGCGGTGGCTTTGATCATCACAGGATAGCCGATGTCGCGGGCGATCGACAAAGCTTCGCGATCGTCCGCCAGCAATCCGTCGCTACCGGGAACTGTGGGGACTTTCACCCGCTGCATAGTTTCTTTGGCGGTGGATTTGTCGCCCATCGCCCGCATTGCTGCCGGAGACGGCCCGATGAAGGTAATTTGATGGTCAGCGCAGATTTCGGCAAATCGGGCGTTTTCGGCGAGGAAGCCGTAACCGGGGTGAATGGCTGCGGCGTTGCGCGTCAGTGCAGCCGCGATGATGTTGGGGATGTTTAAATAGCTTTTGCTGCTGGTGGGGGGCCCGATGCAAACGGCTTCGTCTGCCAACTGGACGTGCAGGGCGTGTTTATCTACGGTGGAGTGTACGGCGACCGTGGCAATCCCCATTTCCTCGCAGGTCCGCAATATGCGGAGAGCTATTTCTCCCCGATTAGCGATTAAAATTTTCGAGAACCCCATCTTCGCTGCTTAATTCACTCAATATTCTGTACAATAATGCCTTTCGGTATGTTCTGGATAATCGTTTTCCAGAAATTGTTCACAAAAATTTATTTTACATTTTGCTGGTAGTGGTGCTATGATTGTAAATCGGCGGTGTCAAAGGGCAAGTTACGAGTTAAATGTCAGGAACCTCAACCTGTGAATCTTTAACTGGTAACGCAAAAATCCCGGAGATTGCCAGAAAGAGCGGATGTGGCGGAATTGGTATACGCGCACGCTTGAGGTGCGTGTGGCAATATGTCCTTGCGAGTTCGAGTCTCGCCATCCGCATTGAATATATAAAACAACTGTTGACGGTTTTGGCTGTCGGCAGTTGTTTTATTTTTGATGGGTGGGTGGGCAGAAACCGGGTTTTTGCGAGAATATTTGGTTACAGGCGAAGATTTGGTGAAAAACCCGGTTTCTTTGATTTGTGGGCGAGTACGGTAGGGTGCGGATTCATCAGATATCTTTAAGTGCGATCGAACTTCTGACAGATCCGCACCCTACAAAATACTGTTTAACTGTCGATCGACTATTGTGTTTGAATTAAAAACATAGATACAGCGGATTCCAGGTTTATAAAGTACACCCCAGAAACCGGGTTTCTTCTGGATTTCTCGCCAGAAACCGGTTTTATTAAAGAAACCCGGTTTCTCTGTACTTCACTTACCTGGAAAGTGCTGTAGTTATCGTTTGTCAAGTAGAATGGGGTTAGTTAGGTTCCGAATCCGAGAGTTGGCTGATGAAAAAGGATGGACGCTAAAGGATGTTGCCGATCGATCGGAGGTTCCGTACAGCACAGTCAGCCACTATGCTCGATCGGAAGGACTAGCAACGGTTGATATCACATCCATTCAAAAGATAGCTCGCACCCTCGATGTTTTGATTGAGGAGTTGATGGAAGTTGTTAAAGAATGAATTAATTTATCAGTTATAGTATGGGTAGAGAGCGAACACCCGCGCTCGCATGAAAATTCCTGCCGTCTGAACATCTATGGCTTACAGCAACAGCGAAGTTGAGGGAAAATCTTTCTATCAATCAGAACCTTTAATCGCCCGATTGAGGGGAATTATCCGAGATTATCCCGAAGGTGTGGGGATTCTCAAAGAATTAATTCAAAATGCTGACGATGCGAAAGCAGCGCGGGTAGAAATAACCCTTGATTGGCGGAACCATCACGTCAAATCATTGCCGGACGATCGCATGGTACTGCTAATGGGGCCGGCGATGTTAGTCTACAACGATAGCGTGTTTGCAGACAAAGATTTTGACAGCATTCGCAGCTTGGGACAAAGCGAAAAAGCGCGAGACTTGCAGAAAACGGGTAGGTTTGGTGTTGGGTTTAATGCAATTTATCACGTTACAGATTTTCCCAGTTTCGTGTCGCGCGATCGCATCATTTTTTTTGACCCTCACGGTGCAGCTATTCCCGGCACTTCTCGGCAAGAACCTGGGCGCGAGTGGAATTTGGCAGAGGCTAAATGGTACCAAAAATATCCCGATTTTATGCAAGTCTATGCAGCGGGAGGATTGCCCGTTGGAGATACAAACTTTCAAGGTACTCTATTTCGGCTGCCTCTGCGAACAACGGAAAGCGCAAAAAATAGCGAGATTCGCAAACAAGCTTTTACTGAATCAAACGTCAAGGAACTCCTAGACGAACTGAGACAGTCGGGTGAAGAACTTTTGCTATTTTTGAAATCTGTTCAGGAAATTAGAGTATACGAAATTCCTGCAAACAGTCAAGGAACTAGGCAAGAAATTCTAGCGATTGTTACCAAAAATCCGCAAGAAGTCCGCTCGGCGCGACAAAAAATCCTTGATGCAATTCCCGATAACCCCGACAAGTTGCTGGAATTGTGCCACCGCAATCATGACGGTTTAGTCTCAGTTTCTTACCGCCACGAGATAGAAACGATTAGTTGCGATCGTACTATCAAGTCAACTTGGAGAATAGTCAGTTTAATTCGCACAGACGAAGGCGGCGAATTGGCAAAAGTCATAGAAGCAATGCACCAAAGCCAAGAAAAAGTCGTGCCTTGGGCCGGTGCGGCTGCTAGAATTAATGCTGCCAGTACAGAGGGAAATCTGGCGCCTGTTTCGGGCAAAGTTTACTGTTTTTTGCCGCTTCCTCTCGAAACTGGTTGGCAGGTTCACATCAACGGTTTTTTCAACTTAAATAGTTCGCGGGATAATCTCAGTAGCGACAGCGGACAAACGGGAAAAGATAAGCCTAGAGCTATTTGGAATGGGCTACTAGCGCGCCACGTTTTGTCTCATGCTTGTGCTAACTTAATTGTCGATTTAGTGCAAGATATCGGAGTATTTGAATCAGATAAATTTTACCAAATTTGGCCGATTAGCAAAATTACTGCCAGCAAAGCTCTGGAAGAATTGCAGGGATTTGTGATGCAGTTATTGTACCACAAACCAGTTGTGCGATCGGCTGTCAAACAAATTGTATATGAGGGTAAAAATACCGGAGCAGTAATGTCACAGACAAGATGGGTGACACCTCCGACAGTCAAAAATTTACCATCTAAAAAGTGTTGGGACGAGTTATTAGCACCGCTGTGTGCCGATAATATCGATCTTCCAAATCCGCCATTGCCCGATTCGATTTTAACAGCTTTTAAAGATGCAGGTTTGCCTTTACCAACCTTCACTGCTGCCAACTTGCGAAAGCATTTAATCGAAAATAAATCCCTAGGGATTGCGCTGTCGGATGCACCGAAAGCAAGCCTGCGAAATCGGCAGTGGATTGGGAATATGCTGCGATATTGTCTCAGCGACAATTGTCAAGATTTGCGCGGTTTGCCACTTGCTATTCTGGCTGACAATACTTTGCAGGTATTTGGGTATAATGCGATCGGCACTATCTACATTGCAGATGAGGCGCAGAGGGAAATATTTGTCAGTTATCCCGAATGGTTTCTCCACCAAGATTTAACTAAATTATTGCCTGCATACAATCTAAAGGGCATCTCAGCCATGACTGCTGCGGAAGTAGCCAAGCAATTGGTTAAGTTGGTGGATTCAACTGCGTCAGAAATTGATTGGAATCCCGATGCAACGCATCCTCCTAATGCAGAATGGTTGACTCTAGTTTATGATTATTTTTACAAGATAAATCCGAGACATCTGTCGCAAGAAACAGTCGATGCCTTGACAAAAGTGCCACTGGTTCCGGGAAGTAATGGCAAGCTTTACAAAGCGAAAATTGCTGACACTCCTTTGTTGCGCGGGGATCGAATTGAGGCGGAAACAATTGCGGCGGTAGAATATTTTGGGGCAACACTTGTCAAAGCACCGGCAAAACTTGAGGGTGCGATCGCACAATTTGCCGATCGCCACAAAAATCAGTTAGTCTATTGTATCACGGGCCCGGATATCCTAGACATAGTATATTCGCGGTGCGATCGAGGTTTGCCACCTTACAACGAAAAGCATTATACATATCTGCTGAATTTCCTGGCAAGTCGAGAGCAAATAAATTACGATGAAAACCGGAAAAAGAAGCTGCGCCAACTGCCAATTTATCCAACAACTTCCGGCGAAATAGTTGACCTCTACAGTGAAAATGTCTACCTTCCGGGCGACGGATATGAACCGCCAGAAATTGCAGGTAGTTTGCGCCTTTTACGCTTAGGACAAAAACGAGAATGGCTGCCACTTTTCCAACTTTTGCAAGTACCAATACTCAACCGCGCCCGACTAATTCGTGACTGTTTGTTGCCAGAGTATGCCTCCTTTTCCCCAGAAGAACAGTTAATCGCACTAACTTGGATTAGGGATAACTTGACTAAAGCTAGCAAAGAGTTAGAAAATGCAGGAGAGAATGCTTTCGGATTCCAGGAAGAGCTTAAAAAGGCACGTCTGGTACGCTGTAGTGACAGGAGATTGAGAGCTGCCCAATTGATTTATAATCCTTTTAGTGAGGTAGTCCGAAACATTATCGGGAATGTAGCAGTGATTCCAGACATGGAATTTTACTCGCAGAATTCTGAAATTTGGCTGAAATTTTTCTCAGAGTTAGGAATGAGGCAAAATCCCGATGCTGATGACATTTTAGCCTGCGTTGACAATCTCATTCAAAGGGCAAATCGAGCGGGTGCAGAGGCTGTAGCCGATAGCTGCATTGCTATTTTTAACTACATCGTTGACAACTGGGATGCGATCAAAAATATCAGACTTGCCAACAGCAACAAGACACTACCAGAAGCACTTGTAGATAAACCTTGGCTTCCTGTCGAGGGAAATCCTCAAAAGTTAAGCCAATATTTCGGTGCTGCAAAACCTGAACCTAGATTGTACCGCGCTAAAGACTTGTGTTTCATTCAAGATGCTCCTTTAGTCGCCAGCCAAAAGTTTATATTTGCACGTCCTCAGCGGGATTTACTGAAGGTAGAAATCAAAAAGGCACTGGGTTTTGAGCCTGTAGACCCAAATACCGTTATCGACTACTTTGATGTTATCATAAAACTTTGGGAAAATGACAGTTCAAATTAAATTATCCAACAATCAAAATACACAACTGCAATCAGTCGAGGCGATTTACAAGTATTTTTACGATACTTTGGTAAAAGGCGGTATTTCGGCAGATCAAAAGCGGCAAATTCAAGAGCGTTTTGCTCATCGTCAATGTCTGTGGGATGAGTCTACGGGTAAGTTTTGGCAGCCCAAACACGCTTTTTTAGATGATGTTGGTTTTTTCGGAAATCGACGCACAACAATACCTAGTTCTAATTCTCATTCCGAAGTTTATCAGTTATTAGGACAAAGGATCTCGCCCACTGTACAAGACTACTTAGACTTCCTGGCAGAACTAGCAGCAGAGTACGGCAATAATGCTTTAAATGAAGCGGATAAAAACTGCGCGATTCAGGTACTCTACCGCCTGGAATCTCAACAGTTATTACAAGGAGTCGCAGTTAACAATATACCGATTCTTACCGCTAACAACACGCTTTGTTTGGCGGAAAAAGTTCTCATCCCTGACGCGCATTGGCGCAAGGATTATATTGACTCTAACCGGATACTGCACGATAGAGTTTCTGTCAAATTTGCTAAATCGGTTGGCTGTCTTTCTTTGTTGAAAGATGCTAGAGAACGCCCGAAAACAGTAAAAGTCGCCCGCAATACCAAAAGCTGCGATTGGTGTCTAGAATGGCAAAATACCTTAAATTCGGCAGAATTGCGATCGGGTTTGAAGCGGTTGATTTTTCACGAGTGCGAATCGGAACCAATTTTAGATTTAATCTGGTTGACCAAAGCTCAAGTTGCAGCGGCTAGTCAAATTAATGTAGATTTATTTTTGAGCGATGAAACCTGTATTGCCACAGATATACCGGGTACTCAACACTTTGACGAATTCAATAAAATTTTTCAGATTATCAGTAGTGCTAGCAGATATATTATGCTATCGTATTTAGCAGAAAGTATTAACGCTAGGCTTGGGGAATATGCCGTTAAAAATTTGCTACCCCTCGCCAGCATTATCGATGCGGAGCCATGTAATATTCACAGTTTGCTAAACGAGTTGCGAATTAGGTCTTTACCATCGCTTGTCACCGCTACCGAGCCTGAAAATCAAGAATCTAATATTAGTAAAGCGGCGACAAATTCCAAGGGCGAGTCTTCCATTTATTGGGGCGCGTTTTGAGCGGGTTTAATATTTCACACTCTCCAGATTAGACATCGGGGAATTTTGCTAATAGTTAAACTGTACTTCTATAGGAATTACGCATAAATACTAAAGAAACCGGGTTTTTGGCAGTTTATATGGGTTTTAACGAAGTATTCTCGCAAAAACCCGGTTTCTGACCACCCGTGCGTAAGTCCTAATTTTTCGCTAATTCCGGTGGCCGGCCCATCAAGCCTGTCATCAAGCGCAAGGCTAAAAACCTCACTGGGGGAATTGTCCGCAAACACCACAATCCAAAGCGGCGAAATGCTACAATTGGTAGCCAAGTATTGGAAAATAATCTGTCTAGAAAATCGGTAAATCCTAACACGATTAAATTCTCTTTTTTCCTCCAGTTGTGATACCGTTTCAATACTCGCAAGTCGCCGATGTCTTCGCCTTTTTGGTGCGCTTGCTGCAAGATTTGGGCGATCGCCCCAGCGTCTCGAATGCCCATATTCAATCCCTGGCCGCCGACGGGATGGCAGCAGTGGGCGGCGTCGCCAATTAGTGCTAATCTGGGCAAAACGTAGCGATCGCTCTGCATTAACTGCACGGGAAACAAAAAGCGATCGCTTTCCAATTCCAAACGCCCCAACAGCCCGCCCGTGCGCTGTTCCAACAAAGTCAAAAACTCTTTTTCATCCATTTGTTGCAAAGCTTTTGCTTCCGCGTGAGGTGCTGTCCAAACTACTTGACAGCGGTTCCCCGGTAATGGTAAAACTCCCATCGGGCCGCTCGGCCAAAAGCGCTCAAAAGCGATATCATTGTGCGGTTTTTCTGCTTTAATAGTGATAGCAACGCAGGATTGCCAGTATTTCCACCCGCGAGTGCTGATGTTGGCTTCGGTGCGGATGCGCGATCGCGAACCGTCGGCGGCGACTAATAATTTGGTGCGAATTGTCCGAGTTTCGCCGTTTTGTTTGACTTCTATTTCGGCGCAATCGGTTAAATATTTTACCTCGACTACTTCCGCCGGACAAACCCAACTAAAATTCGGGTTTTTTGCCAAAGATTCTTGCAAAGCTGACAGCATGACTCCGTGCTCGCCAACGTAACCTAAAGCTGCTTTTGGTACGGGCAATTTGCCAGTATTTCCCAAATCCGGGCGGTGGAATTCGACCACACCGGGATAGTCGCCGTCGCAGAGGCTAATTTGCTCGAAGGTGGTGATTTGCGGCAAGATTTGCTGCCACACGCCGATACCTTCTAAGATCATTCCTGATAGCAAGGTAATTGCATAGGCTTGTTTTTTGGCTGCTGCGATTGCGGGGAGTTGGGTTTCAATTATTGCTATTTTCAATCCAGAATCTTTTAAGGCGCTGGCTAAGGTTGCCCCGACTATGCCCCCTCCGACGATGGCTATGTCAAAGTCGAGTGTCGGTGTTTGCGTCGAGGCTGTGGTTGGAGAAAGTTGGTTTACAGGCATTTTCAAGGGAATTTGTCAAGGTTAATTGGATTGTTACTTTTTTATTGTAAAGAATTATTTCGATTTAGGGCGATCGAGAAAGGGAGAGTACCGGCATTCGTGAAAATCCAGGTTTTCAGACTACGATATCCAAATGCAAGCCCAGGATGCACTCGCTACCTCAGAAACCCGGTTTCTTCCTATATTTCTCGTCACTCAACGCAAAACTCGTAGAAACCGGGTTTCTAGCCCCCCCGATGGATCAGCCCTGAAACTAATGACTAATGACTCATGACTAATGACTAATGACCGAAAGCATCCAGGATACCCGCCACGTGATTCATCCGTCCAGAAATAAAAAACCTGTATCCGAGAAACTTGCCCCTCGAATTTATCTCGCGCAAGTCAATGCTAAAATCTAAAATCTAAAATCTAAAATCTAAAATCTAAAATAGATTGACCATTTCCTTTGTGTTTTCGGTAGCCAGCGCTGATACTTCCTGGCAAATGGGAATCTCGATGACAAACTCTGCACCTTCCCCAGGCGTGGAAATACACCGCAATTTGCCTCGGTGTTTTTCAACTATAATCTGATAGCTGATTGACAGTCCCAAGCCTGTGCCTTTGCCGACTGGTTTAGTAGTAAAAAATGGGTCGAACAACTTGCCAATAACTTCTTGATTGATTCCCATCCCGTTGTCGGCAATCCGAATTGTTACTGTCTCGGAATTCGCACTGGTGCTAATCCGAATTCGGTTGTGGCGAGCATATATTTCTTTTGAAGAATGAGTGCTGTTGTACTCTTCGAGGGCGTCGATCGCATTTACTAAAAGATTCATAAATACTTGATTGAGCTGACCTACATAGCACTCTACTTTTGGAAAATTGCTGTATTCTTTGATAATCTCAATAGCGGGACGAAGTACATTAGCTTTGATCCGGTGCTGCAAAATTAGCAAAGTGCTTTCGATTCCTTCGTGAATATCTACTCGCTTCATCTGCGATTCGTCGAGTCGGGAAAAGTTGCGTAAGGATACAACTAAGTCGCGGATGCGATCGGCTCCAACTTTCATTGATTCCAAAATCTTCGTAAAGTCTTCCATTAAGTAATCAACTTCAATATCTTCGGCTGCTTCTACAATTTCTGGGACGGGATTTGGGTATTTCTCCTGGTAAAGATGGAGCAAACTGAGTAAGTCTGTGGCGTATTGGCTGGCGTGGGTAATGTTGCCGTAGATGAAGTTAATCGGATTGTTAATTTCGTGGGCGACGCCGGCGACTAGCTGGCCGAGAGAAGAGATTTTTTCGGTTTGGATTAGTTGAGTTTGAGCTTGGTGCAACTCGTGGACAGCTTTTTCGAGCTCGGCTGCTTGCACTCGATACTGTCCCTCCGACTGCTTGAGTGCTTCCAAAACTTGGACTCGATCGCTAATATCGGTGTGAGTTCCCACCCACTCGCGAACGCTGCCGTCGGCTGCCAAAAGGGGGACGGCCCGCACCCAGAAGTGTCTGTAGCTGCCGTCTGCAGCTCGCAAGCGGTGCTCGACTTCGTAGAGACTTTTTGTTTCTATGGCGCGCTTCCAAGCTTGTATTGTGCGATCGCGATCTTCTGGGTGCACTGATTTTATCCAGTAGTCCTTGTCTTCAGAACTCAAGCCCGTATAAGCTATCCAATCAGGCTGAGGCTTGTCGAAGATTCCGCTAGCGTTTGTCGTCCAAACCATCTGTGCGGTAGCCATGGCCAGGGATCGATATCTTTCCTCGCTCAGACGCACAGCTTCTTCGGCTTGGCGGCTGGCTGTCACGTCGCGCAAAATAGTTGTGAATATGATTTCGCCTGCCACTTCGAGTTTGGAAATAGAAGCTTCGGCGGGAAATTCCGTACCGTCTTGGCGGCGGGCGAAAATTTCTTTGCGGTGGCCCATTGTTCGGGCTTGTTTAACGCCTCCGCCGAAATTGCTGACGAGGTGACTGTGAGGGGTGGCAAAAGCTTCGGGCAACAGCAGGCTCAAGGATTGCCCGACCGCCTCAGCAGCAGTCCACCCAAAAATCCGTTCTGCACCTTGGTTGAACAGGATAATTTTTTGCTCAGCATCCACGGAAATAATCGCATCGTCGGCAATTTCTACAATGCCGGCAAAACGAGCTTGAGACAGTTGCAGCGCTTGTTCAGCTTGTTTGCGATCGCTGATGTCGCGGGCGATCGTCGAAATGTATGCGAGTTTGCCGCCCGGTGCGGAGTGGGAGATGAGGACTTGGCTGACGGGAAGTTCGAGTCCCGATGCTGACACGAAGGCTGTTTCTCCACTCCAAAAGCCCTCGGAAACAGCGGTGGCGATCGCTTGTTTCAAAGTGCTGCGGGCTGAGGCTGCCGTGAATTCTGCAACTTTTCGCTTGGATATATCTTCGTTTTCGCCTATACCCACCATTTTTCTGCCGGCTTTGTTAATGTAAATGGCGCGTCCTTCGAGGTTGTAGATACCTACAAAATCCGGGGTTGCTTCCAGAATTGCTGCTAAACTTCTGTTAGCGATTTCGGCTTGTTTGCTCTCAGTAATATCCCGCGCGATGCTAACTATACCGCTGATCTTTCCTAAGCCGTCCCGGTAAGCACTTTTTGTAGAAAGAAATATTCTCAAATTTCCTTTGACGGGCAGCTCTTCTTCGATCGCTTCCGTTGTTCCCGCTGCCATAATTGGGCGATCGGTTTTTATAATATTTTCCGCAATTTCCGGCGAAAACAACTCGCTGTCATCTCTGCCGATAATGTCGTCTACAGACTGGCCAATTATACTGGCTCCCGCAGCATTAAGCATTAGATAACGGCCCTGAATATCTTTGACAAATAGGGCTGCGGGCGTACTGTTGATTACTGTCATCAACAGATTGTAGTTTTTTTGAAGCGCCTGCTTTGTTGTTTGAGAGTCGAAAATTTGCTGTTGCAATTGCTCGTTGGTTATTTGCAGTTGGATAGTCCGTTTCTCAACTTGATTTTCTAAGTCTAATTTAGCTTTTCTCAGTCCCAGTTCCGCTCGATAGCGTTTCCGGTCTGCGCTGCAGAGAGTTTTGGCAGAATGCCAAATCAGAACTGTAAAAATAATCACGTTCAATACGCTTAACAGCGATATCCCTACCTCCGGCGTGTAGGCTTGTAACCGATCTCCCAATAGGATGAAATAACCGACTAAAGGTGGGATAATGATTGCCCGTGGCAACAAGCGCCGCGCCATGATGCCGCCCGCGCGATCGCTCGTCATTACTGCTATCAATCCTCGATCGGGACTGGCAAATAAAATGCCGCAGCTCAGCAACATAAATGCTGCGGATGTGTGCAAAGCCATCCCTGTATTATTGCCAATTTGGTAAAATAAAGCTTTGTCGTAGAAATAGCCTATCAAACCCGTAAATGCAATTAAAAATGCACAACAGCTTAAGATTTGAATCCGCAGGTATTTAGGCCGACGTTCTGACAGCAGCAGCAGCGCTGTTCCCAGCAATAAAAAAGCACCAGCAGTATTCGGTGCCATGCGTCCTGGTGTTCCGGTAATTGTCAATGTGTAACTTTCTTTAAATAGCAGTTGGTCCATGCCTAAGTCTAAATTAAAGCTATATTGAAGTAGGGTTAATAGGCTAATTAATATAATTAAAAATGAGGATAATAAAATCAATTTCTTATAATTTTTTTGAGGCTTTCTTGCTGTTAATTTGGTGCGCCTAGTCTGTTGGATGAATAGAGAAAACCCGCCCAAAATAAAGCATACCGCAGTATTGGCTTTCATGGTAACGAGTCCGGGCAGAATGCTTTTTAAGAGTTGCACATCGAATATCCAACCCAAAATGACTGTACAGCCGATCGCCATTACTGCAATACTCGCTTTTTTGCAAAAAGACTCGACTGCAGCCATTCGGGTTGAGGGCGTTTGCCGTTGTTGCGATCGTTCAAAAACTTCCAATTTCTCGCTCCCTCTAATTATTTGGTTTTTACGTATCAAAGGTAACAATAAACACTCTAGTGATATTGTTGCCTTAGATACAAAGCTGCTGAAGATTTGCTCAAAGCTGCTATGCATAAAATATGAATTATTTTACCTAACTTTAGATAGAGCGTCAAATGAAGGTGGAAGGCTCTTATGTAGAAGGCATTTGGGAGAATTGACTAATTTTTGTATGTGTAAATTTTAATAAAAAATTCCTTGTTCCTGGTTCGTTGTCCCTTCGATTTCGGAAATTGGCGCCCGATTCATCGGCAAGACGGAGTGTTTTTACTCAGTACATCGAGGGATAATGGTAGCGGATGAATCACTCTGCAACAAGATCGCTAGCATTGTCAATCGGCTGCTGTGGCTGTGGGAAATGCGATCGGCATAACAGATAAGACTCGGCGGTTGAAAACCGCTACTACATAAACTTTCGTCCCAGCAGAGAGGGACTAACCTGTGGAGCATTTAAACCACTAACGAAACCTGTAGGGTGCGTCGGCTCGATCGCTTCCACCGGCAAGGGAAACGCGGAGGCCCTCCTGCACCATACAATACTATTTTAAACGCTCCACAGCTTAACTGTTAACTGTTAATTCTTAATCTTGTTCACATAACCCCACAAACTGTAATCGCGACTCAGCCAACCCCGGAAAAAAGCCATTTGAGTCGGGTCTTCTTGTACCCGTTTGTAGCGGTAAATAATTCGTTCGTTAATCATTTGCAACGCGGTATTTCTATTATTCGCTCCTTTTAGCGCTTCCTTGGTGCGGGCATCAAAAACTCCCGTTTGCGGCAATCCTAATGCTTGCTGAAGAAAGGTAATAGAGTTATTAATACCGAAATTAACGGCAGTGTCAAACATGACGATCGCCAAAGCCGGCTGCATCGTGCCCGATAGGCTCGAATCCCAGTAATATTTATAAATTTCTAGGAGCTCTGCTTCCGACATCTGCGTCACGTCGAGGGGCGGAAGCCCACGACTGTAGCGGTAGGCGTTGTATTCCGTTTGCAAGACGCCCCGATAAGTTCTGCCGCCCTTATCGGCTGGGTGATTGCTGAATCCGCCCTCAAAATATAGGGTGAAATAAAGAGCAGTTTGAAATAATTTCTGCCGAAAGCTGGCTGTCTGCTGCTGCTGGGCGAAAGTCTTTTGGGCAAAGGGTAAGGGGATTGCTAAGGTTAACAAGAGTATCCCCAGCAGGAGGTTTGGTTTCCACTTGATGTTATGTTGGCGCTGTGTCGCTTGCTTGTCGCTCATAAATTCTCTGTGACGATCGCCCGTAGTTCCGCTAAAACTGCTACTCTGCAAAATAATATAGATTCAACCTTTAACTTGATAGCACAGATAGGCCGCCAAATGAATTCCGATTTTAGCAACCAATCCGAAACACCCCAATTTGAAGATGCTGCATCCCTGACAGTCGCTGCTGAAACCTATTACTCTCAAGGCAATTTAGCAGCAGCCGTCGCTGCTTGTCGCCGTGCTCTGGAATTGCAACCGGATTGGGCGGCGGCTTACGTGACAATGGGCAATGTGCAGCAAGCAAGCGGCCAAATTGAGGAAGCGATGCGGTTTTATTCCGAGGCGATCGCTCTGAATCCCGATTTTGCTGAGGCTTATGCTAATTTGGGCAGTATGCTCTACAAACAAGGACATTTGGTGGAGGCGGTTGTCAATTATGAAAAGGCGATCGAACTTAAACCGAATTTGGCTGCTGCTTACTGGAATTTGGCAGGGGCACTGAAGCAGCAGGGGCAGCAGGATGCAGCGGTAGCCTACGAGCAAAAAGCTCTCGAACTCAATCCCCACCTTGCTCAGGTAGATTTTCACTTAAATTTAGGAGATACATTAGCGCGGCAAGGGAAATTAGATGAGGCGGTGGCTGCATGGAAGCAGGCGATCGCATTTAAACCCGATTTAGCCGAAGCATACTGTCAAATTGGCCAAGTTTTGCGCCACCAGGGCAAATTTAAAGAGGCAATACCCAACCTTCAAAAAGCCCTAGAAATTAAACCGGATTTTATTTCTGCCCACCAACATTTGTGCGGCATCCTCAGAGATACTAGCGATTTAGCTGCCGCGCGGCAAGCCGTGCACCACTACAGCCAAATGTGTGCCGAAACAGATCCAATTATGACCGCGATTTACTTCATCAGCACCTATCAAGTGTCGGGATTAAATCAAATTGCGGGCGATCGATTTTTAGAGCTAGAGTCGTACTTGCAGCAAAACTTAGAAACCGCTAGCCCGGTGGAAATTAAATCGCTTTATGCAAACTTGTTATTCAGCACGCCCTATTTGCGAGATGACTTGGCGGCCAACTCAAAACTTTACAGATTAATTGCTCAAAAGTATATCGACCAATGTATTAAACCTAATTTTTCTCAACCCGCAAATTACAGTTTCAAACCAACGGTTCCATCCAGCCAGTTAAAAATCGGCTTTTTGTCCAATCACTTTAGCCGCCATTCTGTAGGTTGGTGCAGCGCTGACATCATTCGCGAATTGTCCGATATCACGCCGAATGTGTATTTGTACGCTTCCGAAAGAATTATTCCTGACGATCGAACTCAGCAATTTGAAAGTTTTGGCAAACTGACTTTTCCCACAACCTACCCGAACGGAATTGCAAACTCTGCCGAAATTATCGACCAAATTCAGCAAGATGAATTGGACGTTTTAGTTGATTTAGATTCTCTCAGCGTACCAGTTCACGCTGATATTCTCTACCAAAAACCCGCACCAGTTTGTGTTTCTTGGCTGGGATTTGACGCCCCTTACATATCGCCGGAAAATTACTTTCTTACAGACAGGCACTCGCACCCTGCAGACAGGGAAAAATATTATGACGAGCAGCTAATTAGGATGCCTGATTCCTTTGTAGCGGTGTCGGGTTTTCAGAGATATGGAGTCGATCCCGTTGCATTGAGAAGATCGCATCGGATCGGTTTGGATCAGATAGTTTACCTGTGCGTGGCTCCCGGCAGAAAATTTAATCGCGAGTTGGTAAAAGCACAAATTGCCATTCTCAAAGAAGTGCCGAACAGTATCTTAATTCACAAAGCTTTAGGCGATGCTGCGGTGTTTGAGGCTGCATATCACCAAGCTTGCGAAGCTGAGAAAGTGAGCAAGCACCGAATTAAGTTTTTGCCGAGGTTTGCTACTGAGGAAGAACACAGAATTATCTATTTGCTGGCAGATGTGTTGTTAGATTCTTATCCTTACAACGGAGGAACTCAAACTTTAGAGGCTTTGTGGTCTAATTTGCCGGTGGTGACTCGCACAGGAGAGCAATTTTTGTCGAGAATGGGTTATTCGTTTTTGCAGACTTTGGGAATTGAAACAGGTGTGGCTTTGTCTTTGTCGGAATATGTGGAAGTTGGTGTAAAATTGGGTAAAGAGCGTGAATTGAGAAATGCCATTAAATCACAGTTGGTGAAATCTAAAGATCCAGCCAATTTGTCGCCGCTGTGGAATCCGAAAAAGTTTGCGGGTGATATGTATGCGGTCTTGGAAAAATTATGTAAAATAGGATAACGCGCTAATTATAGGATAAGGTGCGTCAGGCCAAACAATCCGCAATGTGAGAAAACATCATAAGGAATGAGAATTAAATAACTTCCACAAGTTTGTGGGATGGGCGTCCCGCCCGTCATGAGTGGACGGGCGGGACGCC
>NZ_JAUBOQ010000032.1:0-83169 GCF_036700325.1 Microcoleus sp. Z1_B2 | reverse complement strand
ACTCGCAGCGGAGTCAGGCTAACCGTCCCTGGATAGGAGAACCTATCCATTTAGGCTAAACGAATCGCACACCGGAAACGATATTATCCATCGCGCAACAGCCGGCAAGCATACCCACCGACGGCAACAAGCAATAAGCCCAGCGAGGAGATAGCGTATAACAAAGCCATGCCAGCACCCGCACCTGTCCCCAGAATTGGGCCAAAAATAGCTGCTAAAAAACCGGACGGTTGCATGGCGGGTTCAAAGACGCGATCGGCAAGTGGCCCTGCGATCAATAAACCGATCGCAGACGCCAATTGCACGATAACTGCTCTGGTAGCAAAAACGCGCCCCTGTACTTCTGGTGCGACTTTCGCCAACCAAATCGCCTCGTTGGAACTGCCGAGGATGGGGAAATTGAAAGACGAACAAAATTGAGCGGGAATCCAGATAGAAAGGGCCTGGCCGAAAGCAAAGACTATTTTACTCAAGCCCGCGCCTGCCATGCCGAGCAGAAAGCCCCGGATTCGGCGTTTGGGGCCGCCCCATATACTGACGATCGATGCTCCTAAAACGCCGCCGGCGCCGGCGGCTGAAAGGATAGTACCGAGGATTCTGGCATTGTTGTCGGTGCGTGCCAGAATCATCGGTGAGTAGAGGGCCGCGCCGATGTCGTGAGCGAACCAGAATAGCGACACGGACACCAGCAAGGCAAGCAGGCTGGGACGATCGACGATGTAGCGGAATCCGAAGCTGAGTTCTTGCCATAGGTGAAAGCGAGTCGCTTGGGGATTGGAAGCGATCGCGGGCTGTGGTATTTTGACAGATACTAGGGTGGCGATCGCGATTGTAAAAGTTGCCAGGTCGATCGTAAAAATCCCGCCGGGCCCGATCGCAGAATAGAGAATCCCCGCCAGTGTCGGAGCAATAATACTCGCGCCGTAATTTGCCAAAAAACTTAAACTGCTAGCGCGGCTGTAATGCTTTTCTGGCATCATTGTGGCGATCGCTGCTGAGTAAGCTAACTGCTGAATTTGGTCAAAAATTCCGTTAATCGCAGCCGCTACATATATATGCCATATTTGCAGGTTTTGGCTGATATAAAGTAATAGGATAGTGAGCGTTAACAGAGCTGAAACCGCATCACCTATCCCCATCAAAAATTTTCGATTCCAGCGATCGACGAGAATGCCAGCAACCGGAGCGAGCAAGATGCGCGGCAATTGAGTAAAAAACATCAACAAAGCCAAAGCTGTCGCTTGACTGGTAGAGTCCCAAATCCAAATAGTCAGCGCAAACGCGGACATAGCGCTGCCAATCATCGAAGCAGTTTGTCCGAGCCAGAGTTGAATAAATTTTTGCATTAAAGAAGCGATTGATAGGATTTAAAATTGAGAGAATCGGGGTTTTTAGGCAGGAGAATGACCGAAAGCATCCAGGATACAAGCCTCCGGATTCATTCCTTCGCAGACTCAGGACCCAGAAATAAAAAACCTGTATCCGAGAAACTTGCCGAACGTATTTATCTCGCGCAAGTCAATGCTTCAATCTAAAATCGAAAATCGAAAATCGATTGACACCCGCATAAAACCACACATTGCTCTCATTAAAACCAAGGCCATTGCTGGCTAAGGGGAGATAATTCTTCATATTGCTGTCTCGCCTCCTTGCGGTAAAATTTCACCAAATGCCGCTGTCGCCACATCAGTACGCCCGTAACAAACAGTACGATCGCTGCTAATCCTGCGATCGTGTGTACCAGCCGCAAGTAAATTCCGCCATAGCTGCCAATATGTAGCGGATAAAGCGAGTTGAGAATTCGATTTGCGACAGAAGCTGAATTTACGCTGTCAGCCTGCAATATTTCGCCACTGTATTGGTCGAGATAAATGGTGCTAACCCCGTTTGGATGCGGCTCGTTGGGAAATTTTTTCCGTACTTTAAAAATGCCTTCAGGCGTCAAAGGCAGAGAAATAAAAGTAGTTTTAGCTTCGGGCCAAACGGTATTAACTTGGTGTAAGATTTCGTCAATGTTTTGCCTCGAACTGCTAGAGTGGGGATGAGAATTCAAGGCGGGCTGTGGCTTTTCATTGGTTAGCCAATACAATGTCGATTCAACCGGCGCATAAAAAATTATCGCTGTCCCTGTAGCGGAGATGAGTATGAGAAAAGCGACCGATACAATGCCAGAAACGTTATGTAAATCAAATACAGTCCGCTGCCAGTGAGCTTTCCAATTAACAGAAAATCCGCGAGCCAAATTGCGCCAGCCAGTCCACAATACCAAACCACTAAAAGTTAGGCATAGCATTACTAGACCGCAAATACCGACCACAAGATGACCGAATTCTCCTCCCGCTAATTCCGCGTGTAACGTAAAAATAAAACCTGTAAAAGTTTCTTTCTTAAGGCGCGAACCATTAATTTTTCCGCTGTAAGAATTGACATAAACGTTAACTATTTCTTCACTCTTAGACAGCATTGAAACTTGGCAAATATCCTTCCCTGAGCGTGGCAGCAAAATACTAAGAGCTTGATTTTGCGGATAAGCTTTTTCGACAATATGCAGGACATTTTCCAGCGGTATTCGTTCGGCTTGAGGAATTACTTGCAGGAGTTGGGGATTGAAGAACCGATCGATTTCTGGACTAAAAACCAGCAAGCTGCCCGTTAAAGCAATTACTGCTAGAAATATTCCTACTACCAACCCCAAATACAAGTGCAGTTTGAATGCGAGTTTGCGGAACTTCATCTCTAGATTTTTCTCAAAGCCGTTAACTGTTATCATTAAGGTAAAATCGGTAGTCCGACAGGGAATGAATTCCCTGTCTCAAAGCTAAAGTCCTCGCTATGAGGACTGAGAAAAACACTTTTCAACTCATTAGTCCTCTTTTAGAGGACTTTAGCTATTAGACAGGGGTTTCAACCCCTGGCGGACTGGCGGACTAGCGGGTGGCCGCGAGGACTGGCAGACTAACAGCTTAAATTGACACCAATGGGTTCTTGGAGTGTCCCTACGGGGGATATTGAATCTACTTCATAAACCTGCAATCTGCTGTAATTACCAGTTAAGGCGGTAATTAACACTGAGAGTCAAACCTCTGCCTGCATAATTAGCGCTGTCCGATCCAAATCCAGCTAAGTATTGGGAGATCACGGGAAAATATTGATTATTCAATAAATTCTCGACTTTGACTTGTAGCAGCCCCGATCCAATTTTAACCGCGCTGACGTAATCCAGTGTGAGATAGCTGCTAATCGGGCCGCCATCCGAGCCGTCTTTGAAGGCTTGATCGCGATTTCCAGAATATAATAACTGTAACCGATTGTTCCATCCCGGCAAAGTTTCGTTTTGAACATAAGCTGTTAGCTTGAGGGGTGGAATTCTGCTGCTATCGAGGGCGATGTAACGGTTGTCCTCCTCATATTCGCCATGAAGATAGGTAGCAGTCCCGCCGATCGACCATGCTCGTGCAGGTTGCCAATCCACAGTCCCTTCTAAGCCGTAAATGCGTTCTGGGGCGCGGATTAGTTCCAGGCGACCTGTGTTGCCAACTGGTTGAAAACTGATTCCTAGATCGGAGGTATTGTAAAAAGCGGCAAGCGACATTTGCACGGATCGCCACCCTCCTCGAATGCCAATTTCGTAGCTGTTGACTTTTTGCGGTTGAGTTACTTCTAACGAAGATTCAATTCCCACAAAATCGTCGGGGGGTTGGCGGAGAATGCGACCGAAATCTGGAACTGAGAAACCTTGAGAAAAGTTGCCAAATACGTTGAAGGTGTCATTAATTTTATAGACAGCCCCTGTATTAAATAGGGTGGCGTTAAATTTGCGATCGCCTCCTTCGATCTGGCGATCGTTAAAAGTGGTATAATCATTGACGTTTAACCCGACGCGTTCGTGACGTATCCCCCCACTTAGAATCACGATATCGTCAATATTCCATTCCAATTGACCGAAAAAGCCAAGGCTGTTGTAAGTGTAAGGAGGGACGAAAGGACGCTCGGAAATTTTCCGGTAAACCCTGCCACCACTTGCGTCAACTCTCTCTGGGTCGTACAGGTCGAAACGCTGTTTGCTATCTTCAGTAACATAGTCTGAACCCCAAGTTAATCGAAGATTTTCGGCACTGGATAAAGGAGTGGTGACCGCAAGCCTTCCTCCTATTTGTTCGTTCTCGGCTCGCGAACGAGCAACGCCGACAAACGGGCCAAAGAAATCGGACGTGCGAAAATCAGAGGGAACACTTACATTGGAATTCGTTCGATAGTAAATTTGACTTTGAAGGCTGCTGCCAAAAAGGTTTTGGTTGGTGTAACTGAGGTTGAGCTGTGTACTTCTATTTCCCGGTGTTTCCCCGTCAATATCCAAATCTCCGGTTCGGATGGCGCGGGCTTTTTGCCGTCCTTCCTGGTCGTCAACACTAAAGTCTGGAATCACATTGGGATCTTGAGTTTCCCGATAGTGATTGACAGTTAGTTGCAGCCGCTGGTTGGTGTCCAAATCTACCCCGACTTTGCCCATCACGTTGAAGAGGGTGCTGCTATCTCCGCCGAGTTCAAAATAGGGAATGCGCGAGCCTTTGGCATCGTAAAAAGCTCCACTTCTAGAGAGCGAGACAGTGCCCGTCAGATCGACATTGCCACTTCGGCCAGAAACCGTCTGCTGAGCGTTAAAGCTTAGAGCATCATCCGTGTTTGTTAAACCGCTACTGACGCCCACTTCAGTAACAGCACTTAGCCTTTCCTCAGTTGGCCGACGAGTAATAATATTAACCACGCCACCTGTAGCCTGAGCGCCGTAGATTGCTGTAGACCCCCGCACTACTTCAATGCGTTCGATCGCGCTGGGATCGATGTTTCTAAATTCTCTGCCAAACGATTGAAGATTGGTCGTTTGTGGCACGCCGTCAATCAGAACGGAAACATCCCTACCCCGCAAAGTTTGTCCATAAGTTGTAGTAAGTTGAGTCGGAGGCGCGAAACCGGGAACCTGATTTGCCAGAGCTTCCCCGATATTTCTCGATTGCCCTACCTGCTGCTGAAGTTCTTCGGAGTCTACCACCGTTATAGAGCGTGGCACGTTGGTCACTCTTTCGGCAGTTCGTGTTGCAGTGACGACGATTTCAATCGGGTCTCTCCCCGCCGGTGGTGTCCCAGGTGGCTGCGCTGTAGGCGGCAAGGGTTCTCCGGGTGTTCCAGGTGGCTGCGCTGTCGGCGGCAAGGGTGATCCGGGTGTCCCAGGTGGCTGCGCTGTAGGTGGCAAGGGTTCTCCGGGTGTTCCAGGTGGCTGCGCTGTCGGCGGTAAAGGTTCTGCAGGTATCTCTACCGGCTGCCCTGTCTGTGGGAAGGGTGCTGCAGGTGCCCCCGGCCGCTGTGTTGTAGGAGCAGGTGCCCCCGGGCGAGCCGTCATCTCCGAGGTGGGTTTTAAGCTGAGAATCAGACCCGCAGCATTAGGAATCACCCGTGCCACTGGTTGACCCCTCTCGCCAACGACTTTGATTCGGATGCTGTTGTTATCTAAAGGAGTAACGGTGACAGAAGCAATTCCGGCTGCAGGCTTGTCTTGACGAAACTCATTTCCCCCCGGTAGTCGCAGTTGAGCGGTGATGACATCAGCTTGTAAAGTTTCGCCAAAGCTGGCGCTGAAGACTTGCAGGGGTCTTCCATCTTCAGTATCTAGGATGATTTCAATGCCTTCTGACGTGGGCTTGAGGCGAACGCCCGTCACCTGCGCGATGTTGGAAGCGCACGCCGACTGAGCGACTAACGCCGACACGACTCCTGCCAGCCCAAGGCTATTTAATAATTTCTGCGATCTCTTCATTACTATTTAATCAACAATTAATGGAACTTCGGATATGTGGTTTGCGTTGCTTGCACAACAAAATGTGTGAGTGAGAGCGTTGCTGCTCTTCTCTGGCTCCTAAAACTGACCTGCGGAAGATACGACCTAGTTGTCGGGCGCAGTTCGATCCGATTCTCCCGTCGCTAGCAGCCTTTGTCTGGGAACACAGCAGGCGCGTGAGGGCGAAAGCCTCAGTCCGGTGGCGCTCTGGACGATCGACCACGGTTGGCACCTTCCTCGGTTAAAGGAAGTAGCCACTGGGTGCTTAATGAGAAAGTGCCTTAATTAGATAACAGAGCACTTGCATCTGTCAAGAGTTAACTAATGAAAATTTATTGCAGTTTAAGATAGGGGGTCTCACCCCTCTGTCGAGTTACACGCCACTTGCCTATTATGGTTGTTTGTCAGGGCTAGACAAACGATCGCCTAAAATGCTATGGCAAGAGTTAGAAAATATTGTCATATAGGGAAGGATAGGAGTCAATAAAGTTTTTCAACTACTCTTGACAATAAATATCATCTAGCCTACTATGCTTAAAGTCGATAGCCGTAAAGCCCCTGAAGCTGATATCGAAGCTGGCTCGGACCCAAATCGCCCCGGAGCCATTGCCGAACAGCCCGATCGACAACAAAACGTGAAAAGAAGCGCTAATACACGGATTGAAGACTCAAACGCGCTGATGAGAGACTCGTAACGCCCGAAAGCTATTCACAGAAAGTCTATGTGGAAAGAATTTGGCGGGACTGGTTGGCGTACTGCAAACAAGATTTATTAGGTAAAAAGAATCGATGAGTGACGCAAGAATTGAGGGAAACCAACTCACCGAAAGTTGTACGAATTTAGTAGAACTCCTACAAAACAGAGCGTTACACCAACCAGAGCAGAAATATACATTTCTGTTAGACGGAAAAACTGAAACCGCCAGTTTGACTTATCGAGAGTTAGATGCGATCGCCCGATCGCACGCCGTGCGACTTCAGACATTGGGGCTCAGTGGCGAACGAGCCTTACTGCTTTTCCCGCCAGGATTGGACTATCTCGCCGCCTTTTTTGGATGCTTGTACGCCAAAGTGATCGCGGTTCCCCTCTATCCACCGAAGCTGAAACGGAATTTAGCGAAAATTAGTGCGATCGCCCTAGATGCAGGAGCAACAGTTGCGATCGCACCCGCGCGACACCTGGAAAATTTAGAACAGCTATGCGAACAAGCGCCGGAACTCAAAGGGCTGCGCTGGCTGAGTGCAGAGGCGCTTTCGGATGACGGCGAAAAGTGGAAGCAGCCACCCATCCATCCCGACGAAGTAGCTTATCTTCAGTACACTTCCGGCTCAACCTCCACCCCCAAAGGCGTAATGGTGAGCCACGCCAACGTTTTGTACAACATCGAATACATTCACCGAGGCTTCGATCACGATGCCGAAAGCGTTGCCGTAACGTGGCTTCCCCCCTTTCACGACATGGGGTTAATTGACGGATTGCTCAAACCTTTGTATCTGGGAATTCCCTCTTACTTCATGCCGCCAGCGGCGTTTATTCAGAACCCGATGTGCTGGTTGGAAGCGATTTCGCGTTACAAAGCTACCCACAGCGGCGGGCCAAATTTTGCTTACGACTTGTGTGCTAGCAAAATCAGCAAAATGTTGCTAGCACAATTTGAGGATGATTATTGTGGGGTAGGCGTCGGGCCTGCTGTGAAAATACACCGGACGGGCGGGACGCCCATCCCACAAAACAATCAAAATCATCCCGCTATTATGCAGCGCGAAATTTTGGGCGATGGCCAAAAAATGCTCGACTTGAGTAGTTGGCGCGTGGCCTATAACGGTGCAGAACCCATCCACAAAGAAACCCTAGAGCGATTTACCAAAGCTTTTGAGCCCTGCGGTTTTCAGGCCGATGCCTTTTGTCCTGCTTACGGAATGGCAGAAACTACGCTAAAAATTGCCACGGTTCGCAGCGGGACAACACCGACTTTCTTACCTGTTGACGCTGGGGCGCTGGAAAATAATCACATTGTAGAAGTTGTCGAAGGCGAGGGGGGCGCGAGAACTTTAGTCGGCTGCGGTTTCCCTGAATTTGGCACTAAAGTTGCGATCGTCAATCCCGAAACTCTGACACAATGTCAGCCGCAACAAGTCGGAGAAATTTGGGTAGCTGGCGAAACAGTGGCGCGAGGCTATTGGAATCGCCCAGAAGAGACAGAAAAAACCTTTCAAGCATATCTTTCAGATACCAGCGAAGGGCCATTTTTGCGAACAGGAGATTTAGGCTTTTTACGCGATCGAGAACTGTTTATTACAGGGCGACTCAAAGATTTAATTATCATCCGAGGTCGCAATCTTTACCCCCAAGATATAGAAAGAACAGCAGAACGCAGCCATCCCAGTTTGCGGCCGGGGGCGATCGCGGCATTCTCGGTGGAAGTCGCAGGCGAAGAACAGCTCGTTATCGTGCCAGAATTACAATCTCGCAAAGCGCCGGATAATGCCGAGGAAATTATCAGCGCCATCCGCGAACGCATTGCTCAAGAATATGAAGTGCAAGTTTATGGAGTAGTGCTGATTAAGCCCGGAAGCATTCCGAAAACGACCAGCGGTAAAATTCAACGTCGCGCCGCCTATGCTGACTTTCTAGCTGACAATTTGGAAGTTGTTGCCAGTAGCATTTTAGAGCTAGCTGATTCGGTAGAAATCGACAATCAACTAACGCGAGAAATTCTGCTGACAGCCGAGTTAGAAGAACGGCAGCCGCTGCTTGAGGCTTACCTTTGGCAGCAGGTAAACCGCCGGGTAATGAATTCCCCGGCTAATAGCCAAAGTCGGCTAAAGCCGACTGAAATCGATCGACCTCTCAGTAGCTTTGGACTAGATTCTTTAAGAATTTTTGAGTTAAAAAATCAGATAGAGAGCGACTTTGGCGTTACTGTATCGGTTGCCGATTTGTTTGAAGATAGGAGCATTGCTCGACTGGCAGTGCAAATTCTAGAGCAACTGACAGGAAATACCAAAGCAGTCGTCCCAAGGCCAGTTTCTCGCCTACAAAATATTCCCCTGTCTTTTGCCCAAGAGCGCTTGTGGTTCTTCGACCAATTGGAACCCGGAAACCCGTTTTATAACCTCTGCGGTGCAGTTCAGATCACAGGGCAACTTAATGCAGAAGCACTTAGGAAAAGTATTGAGAAAATTATCGAGCGACACGAGATTTTAAGAACTGCGTTTGCTGGTGTTGAAAAAGAACAGATACAAGTTATTTTTGATGCGAAAAGTTTCCCATTACCGCTGATAGATTTGAGCCATTGCTCCCCTGCGAAACGCGAGAAAAAAGCGCAAAAAATGTCGGCGGAAGAAGCACAATTGCCCTTTGATTTAACTCAAACTAATCTGATCCGTGCCAAACTTCTACGTTTATCTGAAACAGAACATACCCTGCTTTTATCTGCCCACCATATCATTTTTGATGGATGGTCTTTGGGCGTATTTTTACGGGAATTAGCGGCATTTTATGAAGAATTTACTAATAAGAGTTTAGCCGATATTCCACCTCTGCCAATTCAGTATGCAGACTTTGCAACTTGGCAGCGCCAACAAATGCAGGGAGAAATATTAGAAACTCAACTTACTTACTGGAAGCAGCAGTTAAGTGGCAGCGCAGCGGTGCTAAATTTACCAACAGACTTTTCTCGTCCCGCTGTTCAAAGTTACAAGGGAGGTCGGCAATTATTTGAATTGCCAGAGCACTTAACCGAGGCAATTAGGCAATTGAGTCGCCGCGAAAAAACTACTTTCTTTATGACATTGCTGGCGGCATTCAAAACACTGCTTTACCGCTACACGGGCCAAGAAGATATCCTCGTCGGTTCACCAATTGCCAGCCGCAACAGCAGCGAAACCGAATCATTAATTGGATTTTTTGTCAATACTTTAGTTTTGCGGACTGACTTAAATGGAAATCCCACTTTTCGAGAGTTGCTGAGTCGAGTGCGAGAGGTTGCATTAGGCGCTTACGCGCATCAAGATGTACCGTTTGAGAAGTTGGTAGAAGAATTGCAGCCGAATCGAGATTTAAGTCACTCGCCGTTATTTCAGGTGATGTTTGCCTTTCAAAATGCCTCCGAATTCGCCTTAGAATTGCCCGGTTTAAGCCTGAACTGCCAACAGATTCACAGCGGCACAGCCAATTTCGATTTAACCTTGGAATTAGAAGCCACAGCAACGGATATTAGAGGCTGGTTTGAATACAGCTTAGACTTATTTGAATCGGCTACAATTGCGCGAATGGCAGGACACTTTCAGAACTTATTAGAAGGCATCGTGGCGAATCCCTCCGCGCGTCTATCAGATTTGCCCCTGCTTGCAGAAACAGAACGCCAGCAACTTCTATTTGAGTGGAATAACACTGGGATAAATTACTCCCAAAATGAGTGCGTTCACCGTTTGTTTGAAGCGCAGGCTGCGAAAACACCTGATGCGGTTGCGGTGCAATTTGAATGCCAAAGTTTGACTTATCGAGAACTGAACGATCGCGCGAATCAACTTGCCCATTATTTGCACTCTTTCGGCGTAAAACCAGATGCGATAGTCGGCGTTTATATGGAGCGATCGCTCGATGCGATCGTCGGGATTTTAGGCGTATTAAAAGCAGGCGGCGCTTATTTGCCCCTCGATCCCATCTATGCTAAAGAACGACTCGCCTTCATGTTAGAAGACGCTGGCGTTCAGGTACTGCTAACACAAGCAGAATTAAAAGCAGAAACGCCAGCCCAAAATAATATCTCTGTGATTTGCTTGGATGCAGAATGGCAGACGATCGCTCAACAAAACAAGTCAAATCCTGAAAGCGCCGTTTTGCCAGAAAACCTAGCTTATATCATATATACATCCGGGTCTACCGGCAAGCCAAAAGGAGTGATGGTGCAGCATCAATCTTTGGCGAATTATACCCAAGCTGCAAGTGTCGAATATGGCATCGAACCAGGCGATCGCATTCTCCAATTCGCTTCCCTCAGCTTCGACGCCAGCGCCGAAGAAATCTATCCCTGTTTAACGCGAGGCGCAACATTGGTACTGCGCGGAAATTCCATGTTAGACAGCATTTCTTCCTTCCTGAAAAAATGCCGGGAATGGCAAATCACCGTCTTAGATTTACCAACCGCTTACTGGCGCGAATTAACCGCCAGACTCAGCACCGAAAAAGCAGAATTTCCCCCATCAGTGCGCTTGACAATCATTGGCGGAGAAACCGCACTTTCAGCATCCCTGAATCAGTGGCAAAAATGCGTATCAGAAAAAGTGCGGCTAGTCAATACTTACGGCCCCACAGAAACAACCATTGTCGCCACGTGGTGCGACACTCTCCCCTCTGCGCCCTCTGCGCCCTCTGCGGTTAAAAACTCCCCAAAAACCTTGCCGATCGGACGCCCAATTCCAAATGCCCGCACCTATGTACTCGATGCTAACTTGCAACCCGTTCCCATCGGAATTCCCGGCGAACTATATATCGGAGGTGCGGGCGTTTCCAGAGGCTATCTCAACCGTTCAGAGTTGAATCGAGAAAAATTTATTCCCGATCCTTTTAGCAGCAAACAAGGCGTTCGCCTTTACAAAACAGGCGATTTAGTCCGCTATCTCCCCGACGGCAATTTAGAATTTCTCGATCGCACCGATCGCCAAGTAAAAATTCGCGGTTTCCGCATAGAGTTAGGAGAAATCGAATCCACACTCAGCCAACATCCAGACGTGCAAGAAGCAGTCATTCTCGCACGTGACGAAGATTCAGGCGGAAAGCGTTTAGTTGCTTACCTCGTTTTAAACTCAGCACTCAGCATTGGCAACTCCGCACTGATTAAAAATCTGCGTTCTTTTCTCCGGGAACAACTGCCAGATTATATGGTGCCTGCCAGTTTCATGTTTTTAGAAGCCATGCCATTAACGCCAAACGGCAAGGTAGATTTCAAAGCTTTTCCCGCACCGGAAACCAACAGTTTAGATGCAGATTTTATCGCTCCTGAGACTTTAGAAGAACAAGTATTAGCGGAGATTTGGGCTGAGGTTCTGGGTTTAAAACAGGTGGGAATTAATGAC
Organism: Microcoleus sp. Z1_B2; assembly: GCF_036700325.1. Classification (NCBI taxonomy): domain Bacteria; kingdom Bacillati; phylum Cyanobacteriota; class Cyanophyceae; order Oscillatoriales; family Microcoleaceae; genus Microcoleus; species Microcoleus sp. Z1_B2. The sequence goes on along the minus strand of NZ_JAUBOQ010000032.1, from coordinate 71,255 downwards.
AATTTCTTCGAGTTGGGAGGTCACTCTTTGCTGGCAACTCAACTGATTGCCAAGGTGCGCGATCGCTTTCAAGTCGAGCTATCGTTGCGCTGCTTGTTTCAATCCCCCACAGTCGCTAGTCTAGCAGCGACGATCGCGGAAACTAAAAGCGAGCCAGATCGACAACCTATTAAATTACTGCCGACAATCGCCCCCGATCCTCAAAATCGCTACAAACCATTTCCGCTCAATGAAATGCAGCAGGCTTACTGGATCGGGAGAAATAGCTTCTTTGAAATGGGCAATGTGGCCATTCACGGCTATGTAGAAATTGAAAGCGACTCGTTAGATTTAGAGCGGTTTAGCCTCGCGTGGCAGCGAGTTGTACAGCGTCACGATATGCTGCGGGCGATCGTACTTCCGAATGGACAGCAGCAAATTCTGGAAAACGTACCCGCTTATAAAATTGAGGTTTTGGATTTGCGATCGATCGATCCAGAGGTTGCGGGCGAAAAACTCGAAGCAATTCGCGATCGCCTTTCCCACCAAGTGCTACCGCTCGATCGCTGGCCGCTGTTCGAGATTTGCGCTTCGCAAATAAACAATCGCCGCATCCGGCTCCACATCAGCATTGACGCCTTGTGCATAGACGGCTGGAGTTTTCAAATTTTGTTTGGCGATTTGGTAAAGTTTTACCGCAATCCCCATAGTGCGATCGCGCCATTGCAACTGTCTTTTCGCGACTGCGTGTTAGCGGCGATCGCTTTAGAAAACTCCCCATTTTACCAGCAATCCTTAGATTACTGGCGCACTCGCCTCAAAACCCTGCCACCAGCACCGGAATTGCCCCTCGCAAAACACCCGAATTCCTTAACGCAGCCGCGATTTAAACGCTGGAGCGATCGCTTAGATTTCTCAACTTGGGAGCGCCTCAAAACGCGCACAGCTCGCGCCAGCCTCACTCCTACGGGTTTATTGCTGGCCGCCTATGCGGAGGTTCTGTCTCTGTGGAGCAAAACGCCTCGGTTTACCCTCAACGTGCCGCGCTTTAATCGGTTGCCTTTGCATCCTCAAGTTGAGGAGATTATTGGAGAATTTGCGTCATTTACTCTGCTAGAAATAGATAACTCCAAGCGAGAGAGTTTTGAAGTACGAGCCAAGCGATTGCAAGAACAGCTTTGGCAAGATTTAGAACACCAATATGTCAGCGGCGTGCGCGTTTTGCGAGAACTCGCTCAAGCGCAAGGTACAACTGCAGCGCTGATGCCAGTCGTGTTTACGATCGATCCGCAAAACGCGCCTGGGGAAGATTCTTCTATCTTTTCTCTGATTCAAGAATTGGGAGAATTGGTTCACATTATCGGTCAAACTCCGCAAGTTTGGATAGACGCGCAATTTACCGAAACTGCTGAGGGGCTTTCTTTTAGCTGGGATGCAGTGGAAGAACTTTTCCCGCCAGGGATGATTGACGAGATGTTTGACGCCTATTGCCGCTTGTTGCAACGCCTCGCTAACGAGGAGGAAACTTGGCAGGAAACCGTGTCGTTTCAGCAAGCTTTTGCTAACAGCATTGAAGCACCCATTCCCGATGGATTGCTGCACGAATTGTTTGCTGAGAAAGTCGCCTTGCGATCGCACGAACCAGCCATCATTACGCGCGATCGTACCCTCACTTACGAGGAACTATATCGGCGATCGAATCAAGTCGGTCATCGCTTGCGAAAGCTGGGAGCTCGCCCTAACCAGTTGGTTGCCGTTGTCATGGAGAAAGGATGGGAGCAAATCGCCGCTGTCTTGGGAATTCTAGCCTCTGGAGCCGCTTATTTGCCTATCGATGCGGCGCTGCCCAAAGAGCGGCTTTGGTATTTATTGGAAAATGGTGAAGTTGAGATTGTTTTGACGCAATCTCAGTTAAATCAGCGATTGGAATGGCCGGAAAATGTGCGGCGAATTTGTCTTGATACTGAGGAATTAGCAACAGAAAGCGGCGAAGCTTTGGAATCAGTGCAGGAAGCGGAAGATTTAGCGTATGTGATTTATACTTCCGGCTCAACTGGCTTGCCGAAAGGCGTGGCGATCGCCCATCGCGGTGCAGTCAATGCGATCGCTCAGACCAACCAAGTGTTTAATGTGGCCGAGTGCGATCGCGCGATCTCCGTCACCGCACTGCACCACGATATGTCGGTTTACGATATCTTCGGCATCCTAGCAGCCGGAGGAGCGATCGTCATTCCCGATGCCGCCCAACGGCTAGACCCCGCTCACTGGGCGCAATTGATGGTAAAAGAGCGCGTCACCATTTGGAACTCGGTTCCCCCGATGATGGAAATGCTGCTCGATTACGCTGGCGGACGTTCTGAAGTGTTGCCAGAGTGCTTGCGCTGGGCGTTTCTCGGCGGAGATTGGATTCCAGTCACACTGCCTCAGAGGTTAAGGGCGATCGTCCGTGAATGTCGCGTTGTCAGCGTTGGCGGGCCAACCGAAACTACCCTTTGGAACATCTGGTATCCGGTAGAAACTGTTGACCCTTCTTGGAAGAGCATTCCTTACGGATCGCCGATCGCCAATACACGCTATTACATTTTGAATCAAAGGCTGGAAGACTGTCCTGTCTGGGTTGCTGGCGAGATGTGCTGTGCCGGAGTTGGACTGACAAAAGGATACTGGCGGAATGAAGAAAAAACCCGCGCCAGTTGCCTCACGCACCCCGTCACGGGCGATCGCTTGTACCGAACGGGAGATTTAGGGCGCTTCCTCCCTGACGGCAATATCGAATTTTTAGGGCGAGAAGATTTCCGCCTTAAAATTCGAGGATTCCGCATCGAACCAGGAGAAATTGAAGCTGCTTTGAACGAGTACCCAGCAGTGAAAGCATCCATTGTCACCGCCTTCGGAGAAAATCACAGTCAAAAGCGCTTAGTAGCATATATCGTTCCCCAACAAAACGCGGTCCCTGCGGTTGAAGAATTGCGCCAATTCCTGAGTGAAAAACTGCCAGATTATATGGTGCCGTCTGCATTTATAATTCTGGACGCGCTGCCGCTTTCGGCGAACGGCAAAGTTAACCGCAAGGCACTGCCTGAACCGGATGCCGCAATTCCCGAAGCAAAGATTTTTGTCGCACCGCGCACCCCTATTGAGGCAATGTTAGCGAGAATTTGCTGTGAGGTTCTCTGTATCGAACACTTAAGCATTACCGACAACTTTTTTGAACTAGGAGGAAATTCGCTGCTGGCAATTCAATTAGCAGCAAAGGTACGAGAATCTTGTCAGATAGAATTGCCTTTGTGCGATATTTTTGCAGGACGATCGCTCGCCGTACTTGCCGAAAATATTAATGATGCCAAAAACAAAAATGTGGTCGTTGAAGAACCCGCGATCGCGCCTGTTTCGCGATCGGCGTACCGCATGAAACTGTCCTCTTTGCGCTAACCACAAATCAGTGATGAATCATAGGTTAGCAGCCAATAACTCATAACCAATCCGCAAATATCGGCTGCAATCCCAATTACCAATTACCAGTTACTAATCCAATGACGGTGCATTTTTCCGAAAAACCTCTAACAGATACTCGCGACTCGGCAAATACTGCGGAAGAAGAAGTATTTGCATTTCCCACCTCTTTTGCTCAGCAAAGACTGTGGTTTATCGACCAATTTGAACCGGGAAACCCTTTTTACAACCTTCCGGCGGCTGTGTTACTAAAAGGCAGGCTAAATGTAGTAGTGCTTGAGCTAAGTTTCAAGGAAATTGTGCGCCGTCACGAAGCTTTGCGGACGACATTTGCCACTGTAGACGGTCAACCCGTGCAGGTAGTTGGTCAGCAATTTAATTTCGGGCTGCAAGTTTTAGACTTGCAAAAATGGGCGGAAAGTGAGCGAGAAAAAAAAGTAAAACAACTAGCTGCAGAAGAAGCTAGCAAACCTTTTGATTTAACCAAAGGGCCGCTGTTGCGAGCTAGTTTGCTACAGTTAGATGCTGAGGAATATGTCTTGCTGCTGACGCTACACCACATTATTTTTGATGGCTGGTCAATCGGAGTCTTTCTGCAAGAATTAGCAGCACTTTACGAAGCGTTTTTGATTGGCAAACCATCCCCACTTCCCGAACTTTCCATACAGTACGCCGATTTTGCTATTTGGCAGCGGGAATGGCTTGCGGGCGATCGCCTGCAAACTCAACTTAACTACTGGAAAAAGCAACTCAGCGGCGCTCCCCCCTTGCTGGAATTGCCAGCCGATCGCCCTCGTCCCCCCGCGCAAACCTATCGGGGCGCGAAAGAATCATTCCTCATCCCCAGAACGCTAGCGTCAGCCCTCAAAAAGCTCAGCCGCCAGGAAAATGTCACCCTGTTTATGACGCTGCTAGCAGCCTTTAAAACGTTGCTCTATCGCTATACAGGACAGGCAGATATCCCCGTTGGCTCTCCCATCGCCAACCGCAACCGAGCGGAAATTCAAGGGCTAATCGGGTTTTTTGTCAATACTTTGGTATTGCGAACTGATTTGTCAGGCGATCGCACTTTTCGGCAGTTGCTCGATCGCATTCGGGAGGTGAGTTTAGAAGCTTATGCTCACCAGGATTTGCCGTTTGAGAAACTGGTTGAAGAGTTGCAACCCGATCGCAATTTGAGCTACAATCCTCTGTTCCAAGTTGCTTTTGTTTTGCAAACTGCACCTGTTGCTGCGGAATCAATAGCCGGACTAAATCTCACTCTTTTAGATGTTGAGAATCAGACAGCAAAAGTAGACTTAACGCTGTATTTAGAAGAAAAGCAGGAAGAAATTAGCGGTCAGTTTGAATACAGCACCGATTTATTTGATGCGGTAACAATTAGGCGGATGGCGGGGCATTTTCTCACGTTGCTGGAGGGCATAGCTGCCAACCCAGATCGGCGGATTGAAGAGCTACCGTTGCTGGGGAAAAAAGAGCGGCATCAGTTATTAGTAGAGTGGAATGACACCCGCGCCGATTATTCGAGCGATCGCTGCATTCATCAATTATTTGAAGCGCAGGTCGATCGAACTCCCGATGCCATTGCAGTCGTATTTGAAGAGCAAAAACTCACCTACCGCGAACTGAATGAACGAGCGAACCAACTCGCGCATTACCTGCAAAAACTCGGCGTTAAACCCGAAGTTTTGGTGGGAATTTGTGTCGAGCGATCGCTTGATACGATCGTCGGTATTCTCGGAATTTTAAAAGCCGGGGGCGCTTACGTTCCGATCGATCCAGCCAACCCTCGCGATCGCCTTGCTTTTATACTCGAAGACGCGCAGGTAAATGTGCTGCTGACTGAGGAAAAGTTGTTGCAAACCCTTCCCAAATGCAGCGCCAAAATCCTTTGCCTCGATGCGGATAAAAGTGCTTTCTCCCAACACAGCAAAGAAAATCCCGCCAGCGGCACCACTGCCGAAAATCTCGCCTATATCATCTACACTTCTGGCTCAACTGGCATCCCCAAAGGCGTTTTAGTGCCTCACTCAAACGTCGTCCGCCTGTTTGCTGCTACCCAGTCGTGGTACAACTTCAACGAGCAAGATGTGTGGACGCTGTTTCACTCTTATGCTTTTGACTTCTCAGTCTGGGAAATTTGGGGCGCTTTACTCTACGGCGGGCGACTCGCGATCGTCCCTTATTCAGTCAGCCGATCGCCCCAAGATTTTTACAGCTTGCTATGCAAAGAACGAGTCACAGTTCTCAACCAAACTCCTTCTGCATTTTACCAGTTGATAAAGACAGAAGAATCTGTCGGAATTGGCGAAGATTTAAGCCTGCGCTTAGTAATTTTTGGGGGGGAAGCTTTAGACTTGCAAAGCTTAAAACCTTGGTTCGACCGGCACGGCGATCGGCATCCCCAACTTGTCAATATGTATGGCATTACAGAAACAACTGTCCACGTCACGTATCGGCCCCTGACTGCCGCTGATTTAAGTAAAAATGCCAGCCTTATTGGCCGGCCAATTCCTGACTTGCAAGTTTACCTGCTCGATCGCAACTCCCAACCCGTTCCGATCGGCATCCCTGGGGAAATTTACGTTGGTGGTGCTGGCGTCGCGCGGGGCTATCTCAATCAGCCAGAATTAACTGCCGATCGGTTTATTTCAAACCCATTTAATGACAGTTTGAAAGCGCGGTTGTACAAATCGGGAGACTTAGCTCGCTATCTGCCAAATGGCGATATTGAATACTTGGGACGAATTGACCACCAAGTAAAAGTGCGCGGTTTCCGCATCGAATTAGGAGAAATTGAAGCAGCGCTAGGACAGCATCCAGATGTCGCCCAGGCTGTGGTTGTAGTGCGAGAAGATGTACCGGGCGATAAGCGCTTGGTAGCTTATATCATTGCTAACTCAACAGCACAAAATAAGCCTTCAATACTGATTCACGAACTGCGCTGCCTTCTGAAAGAAAAATTGCCGGAATACATGGTGCCTGCTGCTTTCGTGACGCTGGAGGCGCTGCCTTTAACAAACAACGGTAAAGTCGATCGCCAAGCACTACCTGCACCGGATCGCGATCGGCCAGAACTCGAAGAGGCATTCGCCGCGCCAAGCACGGGTATTGAGAAAATTTTGGCAGAAATTTGGGCGCAAGTATTGGGGTTAGAACAAGTGGGAATTGACGACAATTTCTTTGAATTGGGCGGCGATTCTATCCTCAGCATTCAAGTCATTTCTAAAGCCAATCAAGCCGGGTTGCGGCTCACTCCAAAACAACTGTTTCAACACCAAACCATTGCACAGTTAGCAGCCGTCGCCGATACAGATGGAACCCAACAATCGGAACAGGGATTAATCATTGGCGAAGTGCCTCTGACACCGATTCAGCACTGGTTTTTTGAACAAAATCTCTCCGATCCGCACCACTGGAATCAGGCGGTGCTTTTAGAGTTGTGGCAACCTCTCGAACCTGCATTAATTGAGTCCGTTTTGCAAGAATTGCTGAAGCACCACGACGCGCTGCGCCTGCGTTTTGTGCGAGGAGAATCTGGCTGGCAGCAGGAACTCGCCCATCCCGACGAGGTTGCGACCTTTACCTGCATTGATTTGTCGTCGCTACCTCCAGAAGAACGAGAAGCCGCTTTCCAAACCGCCGCCACTCAGTTGCAAGCCAGTTTGAATTTGTCAGAGGGGCCATTACTTCGCGCTGCCCTATTTGACTTCGGCAAACATCAGCCAAATTGCTTGTTATTGGCCATTCATCACTTAGCGGTTGATGGGGTTTCGTGGCGAATTTTAATTGAGGATTTCCAGACAGCTTACGGGCAGATTAGCCGCGACGAAACAGTGGCGCTACCGCCCAAAACAACCTCCTTTAAGCAGTGGGCAGAACGCTTGCATGAGTGGGCGCGATCGCCCGAATTGCAGGGAGAGTTCGATTACTGGCTCGCCCTTTCTCACCAACCAACTTCTCCCTTGCCAGTCGATTATCCAAATGCAGACAATATAGTTGCATCTGAAAAGACAGTATCCGTTGCTTTGAGTGTTGAAGAAACAAAACTGCTCTTGCAAGAAGTACCTGCCGCCTACCGCACTCAAATTAATGATGTATTGCTAACTGCTTTAGGTCAAGCATTTGAACGCTGGACAGGCAATAACTCACTTTTACTTGACTTAGAAGGTCACGGGCGCGAAGATATATTTGAGGGAGTAGATTTGTCGCGCACAATCGGCTGGTTCACATCTGTTTTTCCCGTCCTGTTGAATTTAAAAAAACCTGCCGATCTAGGAGCAGCAATTAAATCAGTGAAAGAGCAATTACGCGCCGTGCCTAATCGCGGCGTTGGTTGCGGTGTCCTAGAATATTTAAACCCAGAAAATGTAAAGAATTTGCACAAATTGCCGCAAGCTGAGGTAAGCTTTAACTATCTCGGACAGTTTGACCAAGTGCTGCCGAAATCTTCATTATTTATGCTGTCATCCGAGCCTGTTGGCCCCCTTCGCAGCCCGCGCGGAAATCGGCGTTACCTGCTGGAAATTAACGGATTTGTTGCCAGCAACAAGCTGCAATTAGATTGGACGTACAGCGAAAGCATTCACCGACGAGAAAGCATTGAAAATTTGGCAACGGGCTTTATAGAATCGCTGCGATCGCTAATTCAATACTGTCAGTCCCCCGACGCCGGTGGCTGCACTCCTTCTGACTTTGCAGAGTTTAAGTGGAGCCAGTGGAACCAGGACGATTTAGACAACATTACCGCAATTTTGGCAGAGCTTTAATATGACCAAAGGCAATATCGAAGATTTTTATCCCCTCTCCCCAGCGCAGCAGGGCATTCTCTTTCATTCCCTTTACCAGCCAGAATCGGGCGTATATTTCGGGCAACTGCTGTGCGTCTTGCGCGGCGATCTCAATGTTTCTGCGTTGAGAAATAGTTGGCAAAAAGTTGTAGAGCGACATCCCATTTTGCGGACTTGTTTCCTGTGGGAAAAATTGAAAGAACCCGTGCAAGCGGTGCGTAAGCAGGCTGCATTATCTTGGCAGCAGATGGACTGGCGATCGCTCTCGGCCTCCGAACAACAACAGCAGCTAGAAACGTTCCTAAAAGCCGATCGCGAGCAGGGCTTTGACTTGAAATCAGCTCCCTTGATTCGCATTACACTGGCGCAGTTAGAAACAGATAGTTTTCAGTTTATTTTGAGCCACCACCACTTGGTTTTAGATGGGTGGTCGCTGGCGATCGTGCTTGAGGAAGTTTTTGCATTTTATCAAGCCTTCTCCCAGGGCGAGGAATTGCACCTCAAACGCCCTCGCCCTTATCGGGATTACATCGCGTGGCTGCACCAGCAAGATTTATCTGCGGCGGAGTCATTTTGGCGGCAAACTCTCAAAGGTTTTGCAGCTCCAACTGCGATCGGCCGGGGCAATATTGTCGCGGGAAACCGTTTAGAAAGTAGTGGCGAACAGCAGGTGATATTTTCTGCAACAGCCACCGCCGCACTGCAATCTGCCGCGCGGCAGCATCAGCTAACATTAAATACCCTCGTACAGGCAGCTTGGGCGCTACTTTTGAGCCGATACAGCGGCGAGGAAGATGTGGTTTTTGGTACGGTTGTCTCCGGGCGACCGCCAGAGTTAATGGGTGCTGAATCGGTAGTGGGGCTGTTCGTAAATCCTCTGCCAGTGCGCGTAAAAATTGACCCACAGGATTCTATTTTATCCTGCTTGAAAGAACTCCAAGCGCAACAAGTTGAGGCGCGACAATATGAGTACAGCCCCCTCGTTGAGGTGCAGGGGTGGAGCGAAGTTCCTCGGAGTTTACCTCTATTTGAGAGTTTTGTCGTTTTTGAAAATTATCCTTCGGATGCTTCTTTGCAGGAGAAGATTCAAAACTTAAAAGTAGAGAATATTCGCTCCTGGGAAACAACGAATTATCCTCTAACCGTGATGGCAATGCCCGGTGCCCAATTGACGCTAAAAATTGGTTACAGTAGCAGCCTCTTTGAAGACGCTGCTATCGCGCGAATGCTCGGACACCTGCACACTTTACTGGAGGAAATGACTGCCAATCCTGAGCGGAAACTGTCAGAATTGTCCCTATTGAGCGCCGCCGAACGCCAGCAATTACTTGTCCCGTGGAACGACACCCAAGCGGATTATCCCAGAAATTCCTCAATTCACGAATTATTTGCCGCGCAAACAGAGCGAACCCCAGATGCAGTGGCTGCAATTTGCGAAAATGAACAATTGACTTACCGCGAATTGAATGCCAAAGCCAATCAAATCGCGCATTACCTGCAATCTCTAGGCGTAAAACCCGAAGTTTTGGTGGGAATTTGCTTAGAGCGATCGCTGTCGATGCTGGTGGCCATTTTGGGCATTTTAAAAGTCGGTGCCGCTTACGTTCCTCTCGATCCTGCTTATCCCCAAGAACGCCGATCGTTCATGCTGGCCGACGCAAAAGTTCCGGTGCTTTTGACTCAAAAAAACCTCCTAGAAACCCTCCCCGAACACAGCGCTAAAGTCGTCTGTATCGACGCCGAATGGCAGGAAATTTGCCGCGAGATCGATCGCAACCCCGCTGTTAAAGTGGAAGCTGAAAACCTCGCTTACGTCCTCTACACTTCCGGCTCGACAGGCACTCCCAAAGGCGTACTCGGCACCCACCGAGGCACAGTCAATCGCTGTTTTTGGAACCCCTACCCTTTTATCGAATCTGATATTTGCTGTCAAAAAACGTCCTTAAATTTTGTCGATTCGGTTTGGGAAATCTTTGCTCCTTTGCTGCATGGGTTGCCCACTGTCATTATTCGCGATCGCTCCGTCAAAGATATTAACCAATTCCTTCAAACCTTATCAAAGCAAAAAGTAACCCGACTGGTGCTGGTTCCTTCTTTGTTGCGCGCTATCTTAGATGCTTTCCCTGATTTAGACAGGCGTTTGCCTCAATTAAAGTATTGGATTTGCAGCGGAGAAACTCTGCCGATCGAACTTTGCCAGCAATTTCGAGAGCAGATGCCCCAGCGGGTATTAATCAATCTTTATGGCTCTTCTGAAGTAGCTGCGGACGTGACGTGGTACGATGCAACTCACTGTGTCGAAAAAGTGCCAATTGGTCGCCCGATCGCCAACACGCAAATTTATCTGCTCGATCGCAATTTGCAACCCGTTCCGATAGGAGTTCCCGGCGAGATTTACGTCGGGGGCGATGGATTGGCAAAAGGCTACTTAAACCGCCCCGACTTAACCTCGGAAAAATTCATTTCTAACCCGTTTGGGCAAGAAAAATTAGATTTTGTCGGTAATTATCATCAAAAACTTTTGTTCAAAACAGGCGATATCGGTTGTTACCTGCCGGATGGTAATATAGAATTTCTGGGTCGGGGCGATTCCCAAGTAAAAATTCGCGGTTTCCGCATCGAACTCGGAGAAATAGAGGCAGCACTTTCTCAACATTATTCTGTGTCCACCGCTGCTGTTTTGCTTCAGGAAAATGCACCGGGCAGTCAACGCCTAGTCGCTTACCTAGTTCCTAACTCAGGGTTCAGAAATCAGCACCCAGAACTTATTTCCGAACTGCGTTCATTCTTGAAGCAAAAACTGCCCGATTACATGGTGCCTTCAGCTTTTATGCTATTAGATGCGCTGCCACTAACGCCCAACGGAAAAATTGACCGTCTCGCCTTATCTCAAAGGTGCGATTACGTTTCTGATGAAACAGCATTCACTGAGCCAAAAACGCCCACAGAGAAAGAAATTGCTGAGATTTGGACTGCTCTTTTAGGGCTAGAAAAAGTAGGAACTAACCAAAACTTTTTTGACCTCGGCGGTCACTCTCTGATGGCAACACAGTTAATATCGCGAGTGCGATCGTGCTTTGGGGTAGAGTTAGCGATGTGCGATTTTTTTGCCGATCCCACCATTCAGAATTTAGCTGAACTAATCGAGGAAGAAATTCTGGCAAACGCCGATGCTAACCAGATAGATGAATTGCTCGATCTCTTAGAAAAAGTGGATGAAGAGTCAGCACAAACTGTGATGGTGGCTGAGTAAATATCGGGTGGGTCAAAAAACACAAAAAGCCCTTTGCTCCTTAAGGGTTCGGTGGGTAATTGGAGATTTAAAAATCCCATTTAATATCCATTCCGGTTGTATCGGAATGATTAAACCGCAGAGGACACAGAGGATACAGAGAAAGGGAAGAGAGAGATGAATAATTCCGATGTTAACGAATTTGATATAACAGGATAAATTCGCATGAGTAAACTAACAGTAAAAGCCACAAAGTCTCAAGAGGTAATGCAGCAATTAAAAGCCTCTGTTATCCCAATTGAAGAAAAGTTAATGGAGCTATTCAGTGCCTCAGAAAAGTCATTTTTGGCAGAAGAAGCAATGGAGGAGCGAATTTCTGCCCTAGTTCAAGACTTTTTGTACGCAAAAACCGCTAGTACAGATATTGACTTAGAGTTAATTATTCAGCAGTTTAGGGAAAACAAAATTCCCGCCCTTCCTACAGATGTTGGGAATTATATCGATGATTTGACCCAAACCCTCGTTGCTCATTCCATCCACACATCTTCCCCGCGATATATCGGTCACATGACGAGTGCACTTCCCTATTTTGTGCGCCCGATCGCGAAGCTTGTAACCGCGATGAATCAAAATTTAGTCAAGATGGAAACTGCCAAAGTTTTAAGCCCCTGCGAGCGCCAGACTTTGGCAATGATGCACCGATTAATTTACGATTTTTCTGAGGATTTTTATAATCAGCACATTCAAAAAAATGAGAGCACGCTGGGTATCATGGTAACGGGCGGCACCCTAGCTAATATCACCGCCCTGTGGTGCGCTCGCAACGCTTCTTTAGGGCCAAAAAATGACTTTGGTGGCATTGAAAAAGAAGGCTTGTACGCAGCTTTAGAATTTTACGGCTACAAGGGAATGGTGATAATCGGATCGAGTTTGATGCACTATTCTTTTGAAAAAGCTGCCGGTTTATTAGGCATTGGCGATCGCAATCTCCTAAAAATCCCCACCGATTCCAATCACCGGATGGATTTGGCAGCGCTGCGCCAAACTGTGGCCGAATGTCGCGATCGCAACCTGCACATTCTGGCAATTATCGGTATCGCCGGCAGCACCGATTCGGGAAGTATCGATCCGCTACCAGAAATAGCCGCGATCGCCCAATCCGCAAACGCTCACTTTCACGTCGATGCCGCGTGGGGCGGCCCCGTGCTTTTTTCCCAACGTCACCGGCACAAATTAGCAGGCATTCAACTAGCAGATTCCGTCACCATAGATGGACACAAACAAATGTATTTGCCAATGGGAATCGGCATGGTTTTATTCCGCAATCCCCAAACCGCCAAAGTTATTGAAAAAAACGCACCCTACACGGTGCGAAAAGACTCGATCGATCTAGGCAAGCGCTCTCTCGAAGGCTCTCGATCGGGTGCGAGTTTGTTCTTGCAAGCCGCCTTGAATATCATCGGCCATCAAGGCTATGAGTTTTTGATAGATGGAGGCATCCATAAAACGCAGCACTTAGCCAATTTACTTCGGGAAAATCCAGCCTTTGAATTGCTGCTAGAACCAGAAATTAATATTCTTTTATACCGCTACATTCCAGAAACATTCAGGGAAAAAGCAGCCAAAAAACAACTAACCGAAGCAGACAACCACTTCATTAATGAATTTAACGAGCGCCTTCAGGAGGCCCAGCGGCAAGCCGGTCACACCTTCGTCTCGCGAACAACCTTACAAAACACCTGTTATGGCAAAACCATTCCCATTGTTGCTTTTCGAGTCGTCCTTGCCAACCCCCTTACTACTGAAGCAGATATCAATTTTGTTTTAAACGACCAGCTAAAAATAGCAGCAAAGCTTTCCTTAACTATCACAAACAGCGACCACTGCGAGGAAGTGAATTATGATGTCTACTAATCGTTCAGAACGACTAAAAAACCTCTCGCCCCAGAAGCGATCGCTCCTCCTCAAAGCATTGGGCAAAGAGGCAGTACAGGCTGAGCAATCTAAATGTATTCCCAGGCGATCGCAGCCAAATTCTGCTCCCCTTTCTTTTGCCCAGCAACGGCTGTGGTTTCTCGATCGATTGTCTCCCGAAAACCCTGCCTACAACCTTCCGGCTGCTGTGCGGTTGCAAGGGCAATTGAATTTGTCGGCACTGCAACAAACACTCAATGAAATTGTCAGGCGTCACGAAGTTTTACGAACTGCTTTTGCAGAAATGGACGGGGAACCTGTTCAACTGATTTCTCCTTCCTTGGATTTCGCTTTGTCGGTAGTAAACTTGCGACATTTACCAGAAACTGAGCAGCAAGCTGAAATTGAGCAGCGTACTTTAGAAGAAGCCCAACGCCCCTTTGACTTAACGCGATCGCCCTTACTGCGAGGCACTTTGCTGCAACTTAGTTCGGCAGAATATGTGTTGCTGCTGACGATACACCACATTATTTCTGATGGTTGGTCTATGGGGGTATTGGTGCGAGAAGTGGCCGCACTTTATGAAGCTTTTTCCACTGACAAACCCTCTGGGCTGCCTGAACTTTCCGTGCAGTATGCCGACTTCGCCAGTTGGCAGCGGCAGCATTTCCAGGGAGAGAAATTAGAAAAACAGCTCGCTTATTGGAAACAGCAATTGGGAGGCGATTTAGCTGTGCTGTCAACAGATAAGCAGCGCTCTCCCGTGCAAACTTTCCGAGGATCGCAGCAATCTTTTGTGATTTATGCTTCTTTAACTGAGAGACTGAAAGCGCTCAACCAGCAACAAGATGTCACCCTATTTATGACGTTGTTGGCAGCATTTCAATCCTTGCTATCCTGCCAAATAAAGCAAGATAACCTCGCTATTGGCTCTCCTATTGCCAATCGCAACCGCCTTGAATTAGAGGAACTAATTGGATTTTTTGTCAATACTTTAGTGCTGCGAATTGACACGGCAGGTAATCCAACTTTCCGCGAACTACTCGATCGAACACGGGAGGTAGCGTTAGCAGCTTACGCTCACCCGGATGTTCCTTTTGAAAAGCTCGTGGAGGAATTGCAGCCGGAGCGAAATCTCAGCTATAACCCGCTGTTTCAAGTGTGGTTTGTACTCCAGAATGCACCCATGCCACCCCTGGAGTTAGCTGGTTTGACCTTGAGCATTCTGGAATCCGATGTCGGTATGTCGAGACACGACTTAAGCCTCACTCTCTGGGAGGATTCAGAAGGAATTCAAGGCTTATTTGAGTACAAAACAGACTTATTTGAGGCTGCGACTATTGCCCGAATGGTGAGAGGTTTTCAAATCCTCCTCAACCAGGTAGTCATCCAGCCAGATATCAGAATCGACGAGTTGGCAGAAATTCTTGCCGAAGCAGAAAGGCAGCACCAAATCGAGCAGCAAAAACAAATTCATCTTTCGGGAATTCAAAAATTAAAAATGGCTAAACGCAAAGTTATGAAGAGTTGAAAAGGATGGCTCATATCAATTCCGGTTGCATTAGAATGATTAAACCGCAGAGTACGCAGAGAACGCAGAGGAAGAGAACAGAGAGATGAATAGTTCCGATGCTAACGGATTTGATATCAATCTCTCAGGTTTTTTCGGGAAAAAGAGATAAATTTTTCACCAAAGCAAAAATTATGACAAATACAGAAACAAAGAATCTCAATTCCCAAAAGTTAGGATCGGTTAGGCGCAAAGCCGTCAGCCTATCCTCAGAGGAATTAGTCAAAACCGCCTACCTCCAGCCCGAAAACTTTCTACCTCTAGTGGTTCAGCCAACAGTAGAAAAATTAAATCTCGCGGGTTGGGCTGCGAACAATTGCTCATTAATTGAAACGCAGTTATGGCAGCATGGAGGAATACTTTTTCGAGGCTTTGAAGTCGGCGGGGTGAATGGTTTCGAGCAGTTTATTCAAACTCTTGCTGGCGACTTGTTGGAATATTCTTTTCGCTCGACTCCGCGTAGCCAGGTGAGCGGAAATATTTACACTTCCACCGAGTATCCTGCCGAGCAATTCATCCCCCTGCACAATGAAATGGCTTATTCTCAAAATTGGCCGCTGAAAATTGCTTTTTTCTGCGTCAAGAAAGCCGAACAGGGAGGAGAAACTCCGATCGCAGACAGCCGCAAAGTCTTTAATCGCCTCGATTCAAAGATTAGAAAAGACTTCGTACAAAAAAAGGTTATGTATGTGCGAAATTACGGCGGTGGCGTAGATTTACCCTGGCAAAATGTCTTCAATACTGATAGCAAAATAGAGGTAGAAGAGTATTGCAAAAAAGCGGGAATTGAGTTAGAATGGAAAAGTGGCGATCGCTTGAGAACTCGGCAAATATGTCAAGCTGTCGCTCAGCACCCAAAAACGCAGGAAATGGTGTGGTTTAATCAAGCTCACCTCTTCCACATTTCCAATCTCGAACCCGCCGTTCGCAAAGAGCTTTTAACTTCTTTTAAAGAGGAAGATTTACCCCGCAATGCTTATTACGGCGATGGCTCGCCCATTGAAGATTTTATATTAGACGAAATTCGTCGCTGCTATCAGCAAGAAACGATTGTTTTCCCTTGGAAAGAAGGAGATGTCTTGCTGTTAGATAATATGCTAGCCGCGCACGGACGCACGCCATTCTCTGGTTCGCGTCGGGTTGTTGTCGGTATGGCAGAACCGTTTAGGGCGTGTTTTCAAACTCTTCTGTAGGTTGGGTTAAGCGTAGCGCAACCCAACAAATCTACAAAAAATGTTGGGTTTCGTTCCTCAACCCAACCTACAATTTAAGGCAATTCAGGGGAAAGAAAATACGCCCTAGCTGTCAAGACATTTAGGCTTATGAAAGGAACTTTAGAAATGCAAAACGAAACAATCGAAGGGTTTAGACTCTCTCCACAGCAACGGCATCTGTGGGGGTTACAGCAAAATAATCCTAAACAAATCTATCGCGTTCGAGGTGCAATTTTAATTACCGGAAATCTCGACAAAAAGATTCTTAAAAAGGCGCTGCAAAATGTCGTAAATCGGCACGAAATCCTGCGGACTAGCTTTCACTGCTTGCCTGGGATGACACTACCCCTGCAAGCGATCGCCAGCACTGGTGAAGTTCCTATCTCGGAACACAATCTGAGCGGTTTGTCTCCAGAAGAACAAGAGGCTAAAATTGAAGCGCTTTTTCAGGAACTAAACCAGCTTCCTTTTGATTTTGAGCGCGGCTCACTTTGGCACATCTCTTTAGTTACTCTGGCGGAAAACAAGCACCTATTGCTGGGGAACTTCTCTGCCTTAATTGCAGATAACGTCACCCTGAAAAATTTCACCCGCGAACTCAGTCTTTCCTACTCAGCCTGCGCGTGCGGGGAAGATTTCTCTGATGAGTCAATGCAATATGCCGATATTGCTGAGTGGCAAAATGAGCTACTAGAATCAGAAGAAACGGCAATCGGCCAAGAATACTGGCGAAAGCTGAACCTTGAATCTTGGGATTTATTAACACTTCCTTGGGAAAAGAAGAATGGAGAAGCGGAATTTAAGCCACAAGTAGAAAGGGTGGAAATTCGCGGTGATTTGTTGAACAGCCTAGAAGCGATCGCCCCAAAGCACAAAAGCGATATTTCTGCCTTCCTGCTGACTTGCTGGCAAATTCTCATTTGGCGGCTTACCAGAGAGCAAAACCCGATAATCGGCGTAGCGATTGACGGCAGAAAATATGAAGAATTAGAACACTCTCTGGGGCTGCTGTGCAAATACTTACCCCTACGATGCCCAGTGCAAGACGAGTTAAATTTCTCACAAGTGAGGCAGCAAGTTGAGCTTAATCTCAACGAGATGTACAACTGGCAAGAATATTTTAGCAGGGAAGAAATCTTAGAAAACGAAAAAACCAGCAGCTTTTGGCCCGTCTGCTTTGACTTCCAAGCAGAGCCTAACAACGATGATAACTCAGACGTTTCATTTTCCCTTATTCGGCAAGATGCCTGCCTACAACCATTCAAAATCAAGCTCTCCTGCCTTCGCCTGTGCAATTCCCTAAGCGCTGAATTTCACTATGATTCCGCTTTATTTGCTGCGGCAGATATAAAGCGCTTGTCAGAACACTTTCAGGCGCTTTTAGAAAGCACAGTCAAAAATCCAGAAGTCGCTATCAGTCAGGTAGACATACTGAGCGATCGCGATCGTCACCAGCTTCTCATTGACTTTAACCAAACCCAAAAAGATTACCCGAAAAATAAATGCGTTCATCAGCTTTTTGAAGAACAAGCAGAACGCAACCCGGACAAAATTGCCGTCGTCTTTGAAAGTGAACAAATCACCTACCGAGAACTCAACGATCGCGCCAATCAACTCGCCCATCACCTGCAAAACTTGGGAGTTGAACCAGAGGTCGTTGTTGGCATTTGCCTCGATCGCTCCTTAGAAACAATCGTAGGAATGCTGGGCGTACTCAAAGCCGGTGCCGCGTATTTACCGATCGATCCAACGACCCCAATAGAGCGCAAAGCGCTAATGCTAGAAGACGCTCAGGTGAAGGTTTTGCTCGTACAACAGCGGCTCATCGAAAGCTTGCCGAAAACTCAGGCAAATATTGTTTGCATCGATACAGATATTCCCACTGTTTCTGCATCTTACACGCCCCGTGTTTCTACAGACAATTTAGCTTACGTCATCTATACTTCCGGTTCCACTGGCATCCCCAAAGGAGTCGCGATCGAACACCGGCAACTGCTCAATTACCTGCACAGCATTCAAGAAAAATTAAACCTACCAGCCGATGCCAGTTTTGCTACCGCTTCCACCTTCGCCGCCGACTTAGGAAACACAGCCATTTTCCCCGCCCTTTGTTTCGGCGGTTGCCTGCATATTATCTCCCAACAACGCGCCACCGATCCAGAGGCACTGGGTGAATATTTCTGCCGCAATTCCATCGACTGCCTCAAAATAGTTCCCTCTCACCTAGCCGCCCTTTTAAATTCCTCTCAACCCCAGTCAATTTTGCCTGGTAAACGGCTTATTTTAGGAGGTGAATCGGCCAATTGGAGCTTAATTAAAACACTTCGCAATCTGGCTCCCAGTTGCTCAGTATTCAATCACTACGGGCCAACAGAAACAACTGTAGGTGTCCTGACTTATCAAGTCGAATTTGATAAAATTGGGTGCGATTTTGACACAGTTCCCCTCGGTCTTCCGATTGCCAACACTCAGATTTATATCTTGGATTCTTACTTGCAACCAGTGCCGATCGGCGTAGCTGGTGAACTGTACATCGGCGGTGAGAATTTGGGACGCGGATATCTTAACCGCCCTGAATTAACCGCAGAAAAATTTATTCGCAATCCATTTGACACGCAAGCAAAGACGCGACTGTACAAAACCGGCGACTTGGCTCGCTATTTGCCAGACGGAAACATCGAATTTATCGGGCGAATTGACGGCCAAGTAAAAATTCGCGGTTTCCGCATTGAATTGGGAGAAATTGAGGCGGTGCTGGGGCAACATCCAGATATCGCGCAGGCTGTAGTGGTGGCGCGGGAAGATGCGCCTGGTGAAAAGCGTCTCGTGGCTTATTTTGTTTCTAATCAGAAACAAGCACCTACCCACAAGGAAATTCGCAATTTTTTAACGTCAAAATTGCCGGAGTACATGGTGCCTTCTGCTTTTGTGATACTCAAAAGTTTTCCTTTAACTTCTAATGGAAAAGTAGACCGACGAGCGCTGCCCGCACCTGATGAAATGCGACCGGAGTTGATAGGAAACTTTGTCGCGCCTCGCACAAATATCGAGGAAGTTTTAGCCGCTATCTGGGCTGAAGTTCTCAAAATTGAAAAAGTCGGCATTTACGACAACTTTTTTGAATTAGGAGGGCATTCCTTATTAGCAACTCAAGTAATTTCCAGAGTGCGCCAAGCATTTCAGGTCGAGTTGCCTTTGCACCGTTTATTTGAGTCGGCCACTGTCGCCGATTTTGCAGTAGCGATCGCGCAAAAGCAAGTCGAACAAAGCGACAGTGAAATGCTAGCTCAAGTTTTAGCAGACCTCGATCAACTGTCAGAAACCGAAATACAGGAAATTCTCGCCCAACAAGGAGTCAATCGATTTTAGATTTTAGATTTTAGATTTTAGATTGACTTGCGCGAGATAAATGCGGGGGCTTGAGGATTTGAGATTTGAGATTTGGGATTGATTCCACGCATAAATCCGGGGCATTGTACCACCTTTGAAATTCGCTTGTCAGAAAATGAGTGATTTAATCGAACGCATCGCGGCTCTTTCTCCCCAAAAGCGCGAGTTGCTGTTGCAGCGACTCAACCAGAAAAAAGAAAGCGTTTCGCTAGAAAAAATTCTGCCTCAAAGTCGAGAGTCTAACACTTTTCCTCTGTCGTTTGCTCAACAGCGATTGTGGTTTTTTGAGCAACTAAATCCCGGCAACTTTACCTATCACATCCTCGCCGCCGTGCGTTTGACGGGAACACTTGACGCGACATCTCTCGATCGCAGTCTCAACGAACTTGTCAAGCGTCATGAAGTTTTGCGAACGGCTTTTAAGACAATAAACGGCCAACCCGTTCAGGCGATCGCTTCCAATCTGGAATTGCAAATTTTAGAAATAGATTTGCGATCGCTTCCTGAAACTGAACGATCGCGCGAAGTTGAACGGTTAATCGCCGCAGAAGCAAAGCTTGCTTTCGATCTCTCACAAGCACCCTTATTGCGTGCCAAATTGCTGCACTTGAGCGATTCCAACTGGGTGCTGCTATTGAGTACGCACCACATCATTTTCGATGCCTGGTCAATGGGAATATTCATCCAGGAACTCGCCACGTTTTATCAAGCCTTTTGCACTGGCAAACCTTCTCCCCTTCCCGAACTGTCGGTACAGTACGCAGACTTTGCAAGTTGGCAGCGCCAGTGGTTGCAGGGAGAAGTTTTAGAGACGCAGCTTGCTTACTGGAAAAAACAGCTCGGAGGGAATCTCCCGGTACTAAATTTGCCAACCGATCGCCCGCGATCGGCAGTACAAACCTTCCGAGGTGCGGTGCATAAATTCACCATTCCCAAGGCGATCGCAGAGGAAATGACTCTATTAAGCCAGCGGGAAAAAGCGACTTTATTTATGACGCTACTGGCAGCGTTTAAAACATTGATCTATCGCTACACCGGGCAAGAAGATATTTTAGTCGGCTCCCCCATTGCTAACCGCAACCGACGCGAAATCGAGGAATTAATTGGCTTATTTGCTAACACCTTAGTTTTCCGCACCAATCTGTCGAGCAACCCGACTTTTAAAGACTTACTGGGCCGCGTGCGAGAAGTAGCTCTCGGCGCATATAACCACCAGGATTTGCCCTTCGAGAAACTGGTAGAAATTATACACCACGAACGAGATTTAAGTCATAATCCCCTATTTCAGGTGTTGTTTTCTCTGCGAAATGTTCGGACGCCGCAGATAAAATTGCCAGGATTGACGTTGAGCAGTTTGGAAATAGAACGGAAAACGGCGAGATTTGATTTAGCGCTTGACTTGGAGGAAGGATTAGAGGGTATTAATGCAACGCTTGAGTATAGCCAAGATTTGTTTGATGCTAGCACTGCACGACGGATAGCCGGACATTTTCTAACCTTACTAGAAAGTATAGCTGCCAATCCCGAACAGCGCATTTCACATTTGCCAATCTTGACGAAACCTGAACAGCAGCAACTGCTGTTCGAGTGGAACAATACTCAATCGAATTTTCCGCAAGATAAGTGCATACATGAACTATTTGAAGCGCAGACAGAGCGGACGCCGGATGCGATCGCAGTCGTCTTTGAAAATGAACATCTGACTTACCGGGAACTGAACGAAAAAGCAAATAACCTCGCCAGTTACTTGCAAAAAATCGGTGTCAAACCAGAAGTTTTGGTGGGAATTTATGTCGATCGCTCCCTAGAAATGATGGTAGGGCTTCTCGGCATTCTCAAGGCTGGTGGCGCTTACGTTCCCCTCGATCCAGCGTATCCACCAGAGCGCCTGGGATTCATGCTGGAAGACGCGAAAATTTCAGTGTTACTCACTCAGAAAAAGCTATTAGAAACCCTGCCCAAAAATAGCGCCTCCCTCGTGTTTCTGGACGCAGATTTGGAAGGCATATCGAGCGGCGACGAGCCACTCGTGGGTTTACAAAATTCCTCCAATTTAGCCTATGTCATCTATACTTCAGGCTCAACAGGTAAACCCAAAGGAGTGCAAATTTCCCACGCCTCTGCCGTTAACTTCTTGAGTTCTATGCGCCAACAACTCGCGATCGCAGACGGCGATGTTTGGCTAGCAGTAACATCCTTATCTTTTGACATTGCAGCGCTGGAACTGTTCCTGCCTATTACAACAGGTTCTCGCGTTGTTGTAGCCAGCCGAGAAGTGGCATCTAACGGCGAAAAGCTTTTAGAAACATTAACAAATTCTGGCGCAAGCATTATGCAAGCTACTCCAGCCAGTTGGAAAATGCTTTTAGCAGCAGGATGGCAGGGAAACAATCAATTAAAAATACTGTGCGGGGGAGAAGCTTTACCCCGACATCTCGCCAATCAGTTGCTTTTGCGCGGCGCTTCTGTGTGGAATTTATACGGCCCTACAGAAACCACGATCTGGTCAACTCTCTATCAGGTCGATCGCAAAGATGAATCAGTTTCCATCGGTCGCCCGATCGCTAACACTCAAATTTTCATATTAGACCGCTATTTAATGCCGGTTCCCGTTGGCGTTTTTGGCGAACTGCACATCGGCGGTGCCGGCTTATCTAGAGGCTACCTAAACCGACCGGAACTGACCGCAGAGAAGTTTATTCCTAACCCCTTTGCAGAAGACCCAACTCATGCTTCATTCATCCTTAATTCTTCATCGTTTATTCTTTCAGAACGCCTCTATAAAACCGGGGACTTGGCTCGCTATCTCCCAGATGGAAACATTGAATTTATGGGGCGCAGCGACAACCAGGTGAAAGTTCGCGGATTTCGCATCGAATTAGGCGAAATTGAAGCGGTACTCAGCCAATACCCAGCCGTGCGAGAAGCGATCGCACTGGTTCGAGAAGACAATCCGGGCGACCAGCGTTTAGTAGCTTATATCGTTGCTAACTCAGCACTCAAAACTCAAGACTCAGAACTTATTAATGATTTGCGCTCTTACCTGAAACAAAAACTGCCGCAGTACATGATGCCGTCAGCGTTTGTGCTGCTGGAAGCAATGCCTTTAACGCCTAACGGAAAGATCGATCGGCGATCGCTAAGAGCACCTGACACAAACACAGCCGAATTAGAGAGCAATTTTACCGAGCCTCGAACTCCCGACGAGCAATTAATAGCAGAAATTTGGGCGGAAGTTCTCGGTTTAGAGCGAGTGGGAATTCACGATAACTTCTTTGAATTGGGAGGTCATTCATTGCTGGCTACTCAGGCGATTTCTCGCCTGCGAGAAGCTTTTCAAATTGAAGTACCCTTGCGCTCTCTTTTTGAATCGCCTACCGTCGCAACAGTCACCGAAAGCCTCTTGCAATATCGCGCCGATCAAAAACTGAAAGCACCCCCCATCAAGCCTGCGTCAAGGCAGGAAGAATTACCCCTTTCTTTTGCACAACAACGACTGTGGTTTCTCGACCAATTGCAGCCCGGGAATCCTGCCTATAATATCCCAGCAGCCGTGCGCTTGAAGGGGGCGCTCAATGTAGCGGTTCTAGAGCAAACTTTTCAGGAGATTATCAAGCGACACGAAGCATTGCGGACAACTTTTAATTCGGTGGAAGGACGACCCGCTCAGGTTATTATTTCATCTTTAAATTTCACATTGCCGATCGTAAACTTAAGAGAGTTATCGCAAGCTGAACGAGAAGCCGAGGCAATGCGACTCGCCGCTGAAGAAGCGCGACAGCCTTTTGACCTCACAAAATGGCCGTTACTGCGCGTCACATTGTTACATCTTGACGAGACAGAATACCTGCTGTTAGTGACAGTACACCACATCGTAGCTGATGGCTGGTCGATGGGGGTACTGGTGCGGGAAGTGGCGGCGCTTTATGAAGCTTTCTGCAGTGGCAAACCTTCTCCCCTACCCGAACTTTCTGTACAGTACGCAGACTATGCTGTTTGGCAAATAAACTGGCTGCAAGGCGAAGTTTTGGAAGCAAAACTCGCTGACTGGAAGCAGCAGTTGGGTCAAAATTTGCCCCCGCTGCAATTGCCAGCAAAACAACCGCGTTCTGCTGTTTCTAGCGATCGAGCTGAGATTCAAGAATTCCAGCTTGATTGGCAAGTTTCAGAAGCGCTAAACGCACTTAGTCGGCAACAAAATGTCACCTTATTTATGACGTTGTTGGCAGCACTTCAAACGCTGCTTTATCGCTACACAAATCAAGAAGATATTGTCGTCGGTACTGACCTGGCAAACCGCACACAAGTTGAGACAGAAGCTTTAATTGGTTTCTTTGTCAATATCCTCGTCTTGCGAACCGATATGCGCGGCAATCCTACATTTCGCCAACTGCTCGATCGAGTCCGCGAGGTGACATTAAAAGCTTACACTCACCAAGATTTGCCCTTCGACAAACTGGTAGAAGAACTGCGTCCCGATCGCACCCTGAGTCAAACACCGCTCTTTCAAGTTTTATTCGTCATGCAAAATGCGCCTATGCCGAATTTAGAAATGGCGGGTTTAACTTTAATCCCGGTTGAAATTGATAGCGGCACGGCTAAATTTGATTTGGCGCTATTTGTGTCGGAAACAAAGACAGGAATTGTCGGCAGTTGGAAGTATAATTCCGACCTATTTGACAGAGAGACGATCGCTCAAATGTCAAATCGCTTTGAAACCCTCCTCGGCAGCATTGTGGCGCAGCCTGACAGTCGTTTGAACACTTTAGAAATACTCACAGAAGCCCAGAAGCAGAAACAAGCCATGCAAGAATTAAAGCGTGAAAAAAGCAATTTTAGTAAGTTCAAAAGCGTCAAGCCGAAGCCAGTGGCTTTGCCGCAAGGCGAATTGATAAAAACCGAGTACCTGCACCCCGACGAACTCTTTCCTTTAGTGGCAAAACCCGCAGTAGCCGATGTCGATCTCGCAGACTGGGCGAAAAATAACCGCGAATTTATAGAAGCAAAATTGCTACAGCATGGAGGGATTCTTTTTCGAGGGTTCACCGGCCCTGTGGTTTCCGCATTCGAGCAGTTTGCACTCTCAATTTGTTCGGAATTATTTGGGGAGTACGGGGATTTGCCACGCGAAGGAGTTAGCGGAAAAGTTTACGGTTCAACTCCTTACCCAGCAGATAAAGCTATCTTATTTCACAGCGAGAGTTCGCACCTGCACCGCTGGCCGATGAAAATCTGGTTTTTCTGCGTTCAGCCAGCGCAACAAGGCGGAGAAACGCCGATTGTTGACTGCCGTAAAATTTACCAGTTGCTAGACCCGAAACTCAGAGAAAAATTTGCCCAAAAGCAAATTATGTACGTCCGTAACTACACAGACGGACTGGATGTAAGCTGGAAAGATTTTTTCCAAACAGAAGACAAATCTGTGGTTGAGGAATACTGCCGACAAGCTGGGATGGAATTTGAGTGGAAAGCAGGAAATAATTTGAGAACTCGCAAAATTCGCCCTGCAATTGCCAAGCACCCAAAAACCAAAGAAATGGTATTTTTCAATCAACTTCCCTTGCACCACATTTCCTGCTTAGATGCGGCAACCCGCGCTTCCTTGCTCTCTGTTTTTGGAGAAGAGAACCTCCCCCGCAATGTTTATTACGGTGACGGCACTCCTATTGAAGACTCAGTAATGGAAGAAATTCAGGCAGTGTACGCGCAAGCTGCTGTTAGTTTTCCCTGGCAAGCAGGAGACATCTTAATGCTAGATAATATGCTTGCCGCTCACAGTCGCAATCCATTTATCGGTTCGCGAAAAATTGTTGTAGCGATGGGCGAAATGATTCCTGAATCAGGAATTTAATTCCCTCTCATATCATGTCCGGTCGATTAGCCTGATTCCTGTAGGGGCGGGTTCACCAACAATATCTGCCAATAATTGACAATCTCAAAAACCCGCCCGGCCGGGATATTATGGTCAATCGATCGGGCATAATATCATCTCTTCCAGGCAAATGTAACGAGAATAAAGTAGTGCTTTGATAAAGAGGAACAATGCAAACAATTAATGGATTTCGCCTTTCACCCCAGCAAAAATATCTGTGGCTTTTGCAGCAAGACAGCCCTGCTTACCGCATTCAATCCGCTATTTCGATCGAGGGAAGTCTTCAAACTGATAACCTCAAGAAAGCTTTAGAAAAAGTTAGCGATCGCCACGAAATTATCCGCACAAGCTTTCAGCGAAAGGCCGGGCTAAAAATGCCAATACAAGTTATCTCCGAACATAGCTCTGTTTCGTGGAAGTGGGTTAACTTAAGTGAAGTGACTCCCCAGGAGCAAGAAGCCAAACTAGAAGAGATTTTTCAGCAAGAAAAGAGCGCTTTATTCAACTTCGAGCGCAATCCGGTTTGGCACTTGTCTTTAATTACACTTTCATCTGAGAGGCATATTTTACTGGTTAGTTTGCCCGCACTGTGCGCCGATAGTCGCACACTAAAAAATCTGGTTCAAGAAATCAGCCAGTGCTATGCCGCCTGCCTTCACGGCGAAGAAATTACCGATGAAGTTGTGCAATACATTCAATTTTCCGAATGGCAAAATGAATTGCTAGAAGATGAGGAAGCGGCGGAGGGCAAAGAATACTGGACTGGGCATAATTTTTCAGCGCTAGCGAGTTTAAGGTTGCCGTTTGAAAATAGATTAATTAACGCGCCAGCTCAATTTACTCCCCAAGCTTTTGAGGTCAAATTAGAGTTAGCTTTGCTGGTTCAAGTGGAAGCGATCGCCCGCCAGTACAACACCTCACTTTCTACATTCTTGCTCGCTTGCTGGAAA
This sequence comes from Microcoleus sp. Z1_B2, assembly GCF_036700325.1. NCBI lineage: Bacteria > Bacillati > Cyanobacteriota > Cyanophyceae > Oscillatoriales > Microcoleaceae > Microcoleus > Microcoleus sp. Z1_B2. Next base: position 44,891 of record NZ_JAUBOQ010000032.1, on the reverse strand, counting down.
ATTTTGCTCTGGCGCTTGATTGGCCAATCAGAGCTCACTGTTGGCGTGGCATTCGACGGTCGAAAATACGAAGAACTAGAGCCAGCGCTTGGGCTGTTTGCCAAATTTTTACCGCTGTGTAGCCAACTAACAGAAAACTTTTCCTTCGCGGAAACTTTGCAGCAAATTCAGCAGGAAGAACGCGATGCATACAAGTATCAGGAATATTTTTCCCACGAATATCTAGGCAACTCTTCCGGCTTTCCATTTGGTTTCGAGTTTGAGGAACAACTCGAAAAGCATTCGGCTAGTGGCGTATTTTTTTCGATTTACAAGCAGTATGCGTGCTGCGATCGCTTCAAAGTTAAACTCTCTTGCTACCGCCAAAATGACTCGATCGCCGCTGAGTTTTATTACGATCCTATCTTCCTGGCAGACAACAGTATCCGGTGTTTGGCAGAGCAATTTTACGCCTTGGTGCAAAGTGTAGCCAGCAACCCACAAACCGCAATCGGCAAGCTCGAAATGCTGAGCGATCGCGCCAGACATCAATTATTAGTAGAATTCAACAGCACAAAAGCAGATTACCAGCTCGATAAGTGTGTTCACCAGCTCTTTGAAGAACAAGCAGAGCGATCGCCCAACCGTATAGCTGCTGTTTGTGAAAATCAGCAAATTACTTACAGCGAACTCAACGCCCGCGCTAACAAAATCGCCCATTACTTGCAACAATTAGGTGTCAAGCCAGAGGTGATTGTCGGCATTTGCGTCGATCGCTCTTTAGAGGCGATCGCTGGAATTCTAGGCATCCTCAAAGCAGGTGGCGCGTACCTACCGCTCGACCCAGCCATGCCCAAAGAGCGTCTAGCATTGATGTTGCAAAATGCTCAGACTCCAGTGCTGTTAACGCAACAGCATCTCATCAAAAATTTGCCTGAAACTCAGGCACATATCGTCTGCTTAGATACAGACATTCCCTCTTTTTCTCCTACTACTTTCGTCTCTGCTTCTGGTGAAAATTTAGCTTACATTATCTATACCTCCGGTTCCACCGGCACCCCCAAAGGAGTCGCGATCGAACATCGGCAACTGCTCAATTACCTGCACGGAATTCAGGAAAAATTAAACCTGCCATCAGGTGCCAATTATGCCACCGTTTCTACCTTCGCAGCAGACTTAGGACACACTGTTATTTTTCCCGCTTTGTGTTCGGGTGGATGCCTGCACATCATCTCTCAAGAACGCGCAACAGATCCTCAAGCAATTGCGGCTTATTTTCAGCAACATTCTATCGATTGTTTGAAAATTGTTCCCTCTCACTTAAAAGCTTTGTTGAGCGCTTCTAACCCCGCGCAAATCTTACCGAAAAAGCGATTAATTCTCGGCGGTGAGCCTTTGATGTGGAATTTAATTGAAACAATTCAGAAATACAATCCAGACTGCTCGATCTTCAACCATTACGGGCCGACAGAAACAACTGTAGGCGTGCTGACTTATCAGGTAAAAATGCAAGGCGATCGCATTTCCCAGACAGTTCCTTTAGGTCGCCCACTACCCAACACGCAGATTTATTTGCTCGATTCGCACTTGCAGCCGGTTCCTGTAGGGGTAGCCGGTGAATTATATATTGCTGGTGCGGGATTGGCTCGCGGCTATCTAAACCAACCAGAACTCACCGCAGAAAAATTTATTTGCAAGTCATTGAATCAGGAACCGGAAACTCGACTTTACAAAACTGGCGACTTAGCTCGCTATTTGCCAGACGGAAATATAGAATTTATCGATCGCGTCGATCGCCAAGTAAAGCTGCGAGGTTTCCGCATTGAATTAGGAGAAATTGAGGCGGGGCTGTCTCATCATCCCTCTGTACGCGAGGCAGCCGTTTTACTTCAAGAAAATGAACCGGGAAATCAGCGTTTAGTCGCCTATATTGTTTCTCACTCAAAACCCAGCATTCAGGACTCACAACTAATTGAAAGCCTGCGTTCATTCCTCAAAGAACAACTGCCCGAATACATGATACCTTCTGCTTTTGTGGTTCTGAAAGCGCTGCCACTGACTCCCAATGGCAAAATAGACCGTCAAGCGCTTCCTGCACCGTCCGTAGCAGCCAATTTTACAGATACGTTTGTAGGCCCTCGCACTCCCGCTGAGGAGATTCTTGCCGAAATTTGGAGCCAGCTTCTCAACCTTAAACAGGTAGGAATTCACGACAATTTCTTTGACTTGGGGGGACACTCATTACTGATTACTCAGTTGTTAGCCAAAGTGCGAGAATGTTTTCAGGTGGAATTGCCTTTGCGCGTTTTGTTTGAAGCTCCTACTGTAGCTGGTTTAGCTGAAAAAATCGAAATGCAGCAAGGGGGCAACACAGCGGGCGATCGCACTGCAAGTTTCGATATTAATGCTGAAGTTGTTTTAGATCCGGCAATTCGCCCTGCAACTCCATTGAGCGAGCCAAAAACTGAACCAGCTTGCATTTTCTTAACAGGGGCGACGGGCTTTTTGGGAGCCTTTTTACTCCGCGATCTCTTGCAACAAACTCAAGCAGAAATTTATTGCCTAGTCCGTTCTGCCGATGCAGAATCAGCTAAAAAGCGGATTCAAAGCAGCCTCGAATCCTATTTAATTTGGGATGAAAGCAGCAGCGATCGCATTATCCCAATTGCTGGAGATCTGTCTCAATCACTTTTGGGGCTTTCCGAGGAGCAGTTCGGAGTTTTAGCCAGTAAAATTGATGTCATTTACCACAATGGCGCGTTTGTCAAGTTTACTTATCCCTACTCTGTTCTCAAACCGGCTAACGTTTTGGGGACGCAGGAAGTTCTGAGATTGGCGAGTCAAAGTAAGCTAAAACCAGTCCATTTAATTTCTACTATTTCCGTTTTTTCGGCAAAGGGAGAATCTGGGATTAAGCACGTGCGAGAGGAGGACGAACTCACTCCGGGAGAGGGTCTCAAAGGCGCTTACACTCAGACTAAGTGGGTGGCAGAAAAGTTAGTAGAGGTCGCGCGCGATCGCGGCATTCCTGTTACCATTTACAGGCCAGGTCGCATTTCTGGGGACAGCCAAACAGGGGCCTGCAATCCCAGTGATTTACTGTACAGGTTAATCGCTGGTTGCGTGCAACTTGGATGTGCACCCGATGACGATAAGCTGATGAATGTAGCGCCTGTTGACTATGTGAGCGGAGCGATCGTTCATCTTTCGAGCCAAAAAGAATTGCTCGGAAAGACGTTTCATTTAGTCAACACTCAGTCCTTTCAAATGAGCGAATTGCTTGGCTGGATTTGCTCAATGGGTTATCCAATCAAACGAGTTTCGTCTGAGACTTGGCAAGCAGAAATAATCAATCGCGCTGGAAATTCTCCCGCTCATGCTTTGTACCCGCTTGTCGGTCTTTTTTCCGAAAAAGTTTCTGATGCAGACATGGCTAAATCTGCGACGCTGCAATTTGATTGCCAGAATGCGTTGAAGGGACTTTCTGGAACGGACATTATCTGCCCGCAAGCGGATGCGAGTTTGTTTCGGACTTATTTTTCCTATCTTGTCGATCGCCAGTTAATAGAGGCTCCCAAACATCTGGTCTAAAAATGTAGAGGCGCGAGCGATCGCGTTTCTACCTTGGTCACTTTGAGGAAAATTTTCAATGAAGGAGGGCTTAAACTTAATGAATGTTAGCTTAGGAAATAATAATGCGATCGCGATCGCAGGCAGAGCTACCGCAGAAGGAACGCGGCGTTACAGGGAACGGCACAACAAAAACTGTGCAGCCGATCACTTCCGAGAAACTGGTTCGCTTGTGGCCAGCTCGATTGGAATTGGCACTTACCTTGGGGAACCAGATGAGTATACTGACACTCTGGTGGCGGAAGCTGTAGTGGAATCGGTTCGGCGGGGTGCCAACCTAATTGACTCAGCAATTAACTACCGCTACCAGTACGGAGAGCGGAGCGTAGGAAAGGCTATCCGCCGTCTCCTGGAATCGGGAGAAGCCTCAAGGGATGAACTAATTATCTGTACGAAAGGCGGCGTTGTTCCCCATCCAACTCCCAACCATGTAGAGTGGTTTTATCAGCAGTACGTCGAGCCAAACAACTCTACTATCAGCATGGCAGATTTGGCCCAGGAGCGTTACTGCATCCACCCAGAATACATTCAAGATCAGCTTAATTGGAGCCTCGCCAACCTCGGCATTGAGACAATCGATGTCTACTATCTTCACAATCCAGAAAAGCTACTTTCTCAAGTTGAACCCGATATTTTTTACAATCGGTTGCGAGAGGTTTTTGAGGTACTTGAAGGTGCGGTTTTAGCTGGAAAAATTGCTAATTACGGTGTGGCAACTTGGAATGCTTTTCGCGTACCTCCAACTGAAAAGTACCATATCGATCTGGCGCGTGCGAAGTCCATTGCTCGCGAAGTAGCTGGGAACAAAGAGGATGGGTTTCGGTTTATCCAGCTTCCTTTGAATATGGGGATGCCGGAAGCTGTGCTAAGCCCAACTCAAACAATCAAAGGAGAACAAGTCTCAGTATTGGAAGCTGCCGATCGCTTAGGCATTTGGGCGATCGCCAGTAGGTCGATCTGTGAAGCGCAGGTTATCGGTCAGATCCCAGAAAAGATTGCTTCTGCCTTTGGCGAAAGCTTGCGGACAGACTGCCAGCGGGCGCTCCAATATACCCGCAGCGCCCCTGGCCTCCTGAGTGCCCTTGTAGGGATGAAAGCGCCAAAACATATAGAAGAGAACCTAGCCCTTGCTGCTGTCGGGCGGCTTGGGAGAGCAAGGTTTCAGGAACTTACTGATTCAATTGTTCAAGTGTTAAACGGAAATTGAAGTTGCCCTTGCCGGAGAACGGCTGAACTTAAAATCTTCAATGGCATTATGGAATAGTTTCAGTTAATGTTTATGGTTCTTCCATACTTAGTGTGGGAGCATCTCAATGAAAGCAGGCCTCCGCTAGAAATTGGAGTTTTGAGGCAGGAGGCAGGAGGCAGGAGGGAAGAGGGAAGAGGAAGAAGGAAGGAGCCAGAAGAAGTGTTTTTACAAATATGAGATGCTCCCGATCGTGTGCTAAAATGAGATATTATTGTAACATTTTAGCCGACTAAGTACGCAAGCTCCCTGATTACTGAATAAATCAATCATTAATAAATTCACCTTCACAGATAATCGAGTCTCTGTTCTCCAAATCTTCTTGATTCCAGACCGCGTTTAATGCTGCAGAACTTAAGGAAGTTGACATCGTATTTAATGTTGTGTTGTAGTATTCCGCAGCATTATTAAGTTCCACCTGCGGCGCTTCCTTGAAGTATGAATTAATATCAGGCGTGCACCGCTGGGCTTGGTAGTATACATAAGCTTCAGCATTAATGCACATTACGTGGTAAAAATCCTTATTTGCTGCCGCAACATCTCCAAGTTTATACAGCGCTAAACCCCGGTTGAGATAAGCTTTAACATAGTTCGGATCGAGTTCTACTGCTTGGTCAAAGTCTTCAATTGCAAGCTGCATTTGTTTTAATTTATAGCGAACGCAACCTCTGTTATAATAGGCATAAACATTTTGTGGATCGATGGCGAGTGCAATGTTGTAATCGGCCATCGCCTGCGTATTGTCTCCTAGTTGGTGGTAACAGAGACCTCGATTTATGTAAGCTTTGATATATTTAGGATTCAACCGCAGCGTTTCGTTAAAGTTTTCCGTTGCTGCCTCTTTTTCTCCCAAAAGGTAGTAAGCGCGCCCCCGGTTGTAATAGGTTTTATAATTGTTGGAATTGATAGAGAGAGCTCGATTGTAGTCTTCTATTGCTTCTTCGTAGTTTCCTAAATTAGCAAGTACCAGTCCCCGGTTGTTGTAGATAGCGTGGCTGTTAGGCTTATTTGCTAAAGCACAGTTTAAATCTTCAATGGCTTTGTCGTGTTCTCCGAGATGACGCCAAGCATTGCCTCGATTCAGGTAAGCCTCGAAGAAATTAGGATTGATATCTAGGGCTTGGCTGAGGTCTGCGATCGCTTTTTGGTAGTCTTTCATGTAATAATACACCAAGCCGCGATTGTTATAGGCTTTGGCATCGGCGGGATTGAGTTGCAGTATGCGATCGAAATCGTCGATCGCCGCTTCATAGTTTCCTTTCTTGGCGCTGTGCAAACCGCGCTTGTAAAATTGTTTGAGGTTCATAGGTCAACTTTCAGGAGTGCTTGATTCTGGGGGTTGATTCCTGTGCTGTCAGTTTTGAGTTCGACAGCCGTTAATCTGTTGAAAGAGCATCCACCTGCGGTCAGAGTAACTCTTGAATGATTCCGGGCAATCTACCGTAAACAGGATTTTTGGTTTATTTTAACAGTAGTTAAATCATGTGGAAAGGCTTTGCACGTCGGCTGGATTTACTTATTAGTCAGTTCGATTGTTTACTCGATCGACTTGCTCTCAAAAGTCTAGTTTTACTTGGTGCTCGGTGTCTCTTGATGCAGCGACGATCGGCTAGATCGGCAAATTAAGTTTGAGACCGCTACTCAGTATAAATTGTTGCCAGCAGTCCTACCGAGTAAACTCTCTATTTTTTTGACAAATTTCGTCTCAGTATTTGCGACAGTACGTCTCTACAAACTTTTGTTGCCTAATTACCAATTACCGATTGATTTCCTCTTCCACATAAACTCTCAATTTCTCCAAATCTGGAAGTTCGATCAATTCTTGTTCCTTTTCCTTAACCGACATGGGCATCATCACAGGTTTACGCTGCTCGATCCAGCAACTCGCCAGCGGTAAAGTTTGTTCCAAATCTTCCAAAGGCCTCGGAATTACCATCACCGCGTTCAACTCGCCAATTCGCTCAGCTTCGTACATCCCGGCTTCTACGGCTACTGCTACATCTGCAACTGCACCGCGAATAATTGCCGTACACAAGCCGGCGCCTATTTTCTCGTAAGCTGCCAAGTGTACGTCTGCAGATTTGAGCATAGCATCGCAAGCACCGACCATTGCCGGAAATCCGCGGGTTTCGAGCAAACCGATCGCCTGATTGCTAAGCCGAGAATAACTGCCTTTTTCCGAAAGTTCAGTCAGCCGAAAGCCGATCGGCAAAACCACTTCCAAATTAGCCAAAGGTCTAGGAATCACTAACTTAGAAACAAACTGCCCGAACTGTTCGGCAGTTTGAGCTCCAGCTTCCACAGCCAAACGCACATCCGAAATTCTGCCCCGGACGATCGCGGTACAGTGACCGGAACCAATTTTTTCGTATCCTACTAAAATCACTCCTGCCGACTTGAGCATCATGTCAGCAGTCCCGACAATTGCCGGAAAACTCTTGGTCGATACCAAACCCAAAGCAGTGTCTTTGAAGTATTCCTGGCGCTGCGATCGCTCTTGGTGACTGTTACGATCTGTTTGTCCGTCCATCTTCTATTACCCTTAGAAACTTCCCAAAATAAAAATTTGTTGATAGTTTATAGTTTCTCAGATGAGAAGACAGACTGCACGAGCTACAAGACACTGATTGCTGCTGCAAGGTCTGACAAATTGCTGAGCTACCAATAATATGAGATTACCTATTTATATTTGATCTTTCTGCCTTTAGCATAGCTGGCTTTTGCCGAAATGACCGAAAGCATCGAGGATACCCGCCACGTGATTCATCCGTCCAGAAATAAAAAACCTGTATCCCATAAAGGAACCCCGAATTTATCTCGCGCAAGTCAATGCTTCAATCTCAAATCTAAAATCGAAAATCGCGCAATCGATTGACGGCTACCCGGAACCGCCCGATAGAGTTTGGCCGTTTTCCTCCGATCGATTAAAAGCTTGCCGGTGCGGAAACAGCGTCCCCAACAGCCGATTGATGTGAGCTTGGCCATATAGAATAGTTGGCGTTTCCCCTGGTTGGGGCGGCTCTGCGGTGGTGGGTTCCGGTGGCTCTGGGGCAGTCTCCGGCGCAGTTTGAGGCGGTGTTTGGGCGGGTTGTGGCGGCTCGATCGGCTCGATCGGTCGATCGACTGGTGGCGTAGTGGCTTCGGGGGTTTCTGGTGATGTTGGCGCTGCTGTTGGCGCTGCTGCTGTTGGTTCTGCTGTTGGTTCTGGGGCGACTTGGCGGCTGGTATCTCCCATTAGAGAACCTGCTGGCATAATTTGCATTTTGTCGATACAAGGATTGATTAGGGTCGTCGCGGCGCCAATACAGGCATTTTCCCCGATCGTTCCCGCACCTACCACCAGCACCCCTGCACCCAGAATTACGCCCGCCGCGATTTCCAGAGTACCTTCACGGGCGTGAAGGATAACTCCCATACCGATACAGGCACCGGCGGCGATCGAGATCCGGCTTCCGGGCTCTGCTTGCAGGATTGCTCCAGGGGCGATCGCCGCACCCTCATTCACAACTACATCGCCACTCATCAAAATCTGAGAGTTGCTACTTAATTGCAGTGGCGATAAATACATTCGACTTCACCATGAAAGGAGCTATTTTTTTCGATAAAACGACTTTAAATTATGGGTTTTCTCGACTGATAAATTTAACCATGTCAATCTAAGAAACGATAATTTACTAATACTGAGAAGCTTGATGATTTAACGTTTTATAGAAACTTTCCGAAGATTCTAGATTTTGACCAACATTTCTCATTCGAGCTTTTTAACTATCTCAAATCCAACTTAAATCCGCTGGGGTTTCTCCCGTTGGCCCCAACGCGAGGGCTTAACGGGAGAAACAAGCTAATTACCTAGCAAATTAAGGACGCTGGATAATTTCTTCGAGTACCCGGCGCTTCGCCTTGGAGTCGATGCCCAGCAAGCGGACGTACTCGCCGCTGTGTTCTTTGAGACAGCTTTCGAGGGCAGAAATCACTTCGGATTCGCGGTTGGATGCGATCGGGGCGCAACTGCTCCAAGAACCGGTGCGGAAACGGCGCGCGTCGGCGTGTTCCGTGCCAATTTTGTAGCCTTGGGAAAGCAGGTTGCGGATTTGGTCGATCGTCTTGCCGGTCAAACTGCCGCTGCTGGCCGAACCAGTCGAAGCTGCTTTGTATCCCGATGTTGCTGCAGGCTTAGCCGATTGAGCAACTGGGCCGTCGGGACGCTGAATAATTTCTTCAACCACGCGTCGCTTAGCTTTCGGGTCAATCCCGATCAAGCGCACGTACTCACCGGGGTACTCGTTCATCACAGCTTCCAAAGCGGCGATCGCCTCAGATTCGTTTCTGACTTGCAGCGAAGCCCCGCTTTGCCAAGAACTGGTGCGGAAGCGGCGCGCGTCGGCGTGTTCCGTGCCAATTTTGTAGCCTTGAGCTAGCAAGCCCCGAACCTGAGTCACTGTTTCGGCACTCAATTTTCCGCTTGACACGGAACCGCTATTGTGGTATGAAGCTTGTTGTGCAACTTTACCGTTAGATTGGTGAGTTTTCGCACCGTTAGAACCGTTAGAGCCGTTGTCTCCCGGTCTTTGGACGATTTCTTCTAGTACGCGGCGCTTGGCTTTGGTGTCAATCCCGATCAAGCGGACGTATTCTCCTTGGTGTTCGGCCATGCAAGCTGACAAAGCCGCGATCACTTCAGAGTCACGGGTTGAGGAAATCGGGCCGCAAGTACGCCAAGAACCGGTACGGAAGCGGCGTGCGTCGGCGTGTTCGGCTCCCACGCTGTATCCTTGAGCTAGTAAATTACGGATGCTATCGGCAAGAGTTGAACTCAATTGGGTGCCGGCATGGGTAGAATATTTGGTTTGAGTCATATTTGGGTTTTTAGTTTGCTCGTTGCGAATTGGTGCTAGACAGGCGATGTTCTCAGCGCAGCGATAACCCGTTCTCAGAGCGTCATTGATGCCGATGACATGGGTCGCAAATTGAATGTCAGAATCTTGAACGTCAGGCAAGCGATCGGCTTGCTTCTGATTAGTGATGATGGCTCCCGAAGGTACGTACTTACCGGGGGGAATCTCCACATCTTTAATTAGTACGTGCATCATGACAATGCAGCCGTTGCCCACTCTGGCATTGAACACCGTGGAGCGAAAGCCGATAAAGCAGTTGTCGCCCACGTAGGCCGGGCCGTGAATTAAACTCATGTGGGTGAGGGAAGTATTTTTCCCCACCCACACAGAATAGGATTTGTCGTCGTCTCCTGTGACACGGCCTTGTTCTAGGCCGTGAATCACTACTCCGTCTTGAATGTTGCTTCCTTGTCCGATATAAAAAGGAGTGCCTTCATCGGCGCGGATAGATGTCCCGGGGGCAATCATCACATTAGAACCGATATGCACATCCCCAATAATGTTAGAAAAGGAATGTACGAAGGCGGTGTCGTGAATTTTAGGCTCAGCCAAGTTTTTCGACCAAGGCGTCGGGGGAGCCGCAACGTTGCGGACTGCCATAAATTAAGTTCTCCTAAGCTGAAAAATCTTTTTGTTAGTTGTTAGTTGTTAGTTGTTAGTTGTTAGTTGTTAGTTGTTAGTTATTTTTCCACTAACTGCTAACTGCTAACGGTTGCAACTAGCCGTACGGGTCGTCTTTTTTACTGTAAATGAGGCGGTTTTCTACATTGACAGTATCTATAATGCCTACTACTAGAGCATCGATCGGACGGTTTTCGCTTCCGGGCGCGATCCGGGCTGCGCTGCCTCGGGTTACTAAAACCCATTCATCTATACCAGCGCCCACACAGTCAGCGGCTACCTCATAGCCGGGAACTGGCGAACCTTCCTCATCGATGAATTGCAGCAGTAGAAATTTCGATCCTCTCAGTGTCGGCTCTTTTTGGGTACTGACAACTGTGCCGAGAACTTTGGCCATTTGCATTTTAGGTAATAGGTAATAGGTAATTGGTAATTGTCATTTTTTCACTTAGTCACTTGTCGTTTTTAGATTTGCTTTCTTCTGTCTGCTCTGCGTCTTTTAGAGTTTTTCGTCTAGTAACTAATGACTCGCCAGAAACGGGTAAAATTCCCCACTTAAGTGGACGAGATCGAAATTTTAGACTAAGAGTTCAAGCTCCCCAATTCAATGCGAGAGTCAATCTAAAATCTAAAATCTAAAATCTAAAATCGACGGACTCATGATTCATGACTAATAACCAATATCCCATGCCCACCTCAATTAAAAATTAAAAATGCTAAATCAAAAACATCGCGATTTTTAATTTTTAATTACCAAACGCCCCTAACAGCCGTGAAGCGAAGCTATCCCGTAGGGAATCGCCTATCTTATGATCTGTTGAGAGGGCGAATGCCACTCACGCCTTCACGGAACTGTTCTACAGCTTCGGTGTAGCGAATCGGCAGCACGTACTCTAAGTTTTCGTGAGGGCGGGCGATAATGTGGGTGGACATCACTTGTCCGCCGTTAACGCGCTTCACTGACTCTACTCCGGCTGCGACAGAAGCTTGCACTTCCGAGACATCTCCTCTTACAATGACCGTAACCCGAGCGCTACCGATTTTTTCGTAGCCTACCAAGGTGACGCGGGCTGCTTTGACCATCGCGTCAGCGGCTTCTACCACTGCGGGGAAGCCTAGGGTTTCGATCATGCCAACTGCAATTGCCATTGGTTTTACTCCTGATTGAATATTTGGGGAACTAAACAGTTAATTTTTGACGATCGCACAAATTTTCCTTTAACGAAATTTTTGTGCGCTAAGAACTTAGTAGCCTCGGAACTGTTCTACTGCTTCTGTATATCGAATCGGCAGAACGTATTCTAGGTTTTCGTGGGGGCGAGCGATGATGTGGGTAGAGACGACTTCTCCGCCGTTGACCCGCTTGACGGATTCCACTCCGGCTGCGACTGAGGCTTGGACTTCCGACACGTTGCCGCGCACAATTACGGTGACGCGGGCGCTGCCGATTTTTTCATACCCCACGAGGGTAACGCGGGCAGCTTTGACCATAGCATCGGCAGCTTCCACCACAGCGGGAAAACCTTTTGTCTCAATCATTCCCACGGCAATTGACATTTTTGAATCTCCTTTGAGGATGAGCGAAATTACCGTTACAAATCTTTGAGAAATCTAAAAATTTGGACGGGGAGGCCCACATTTTTTAGTAAGGCAGTGTAAAGCTTCCTATCCTATAAGAATAGGGGAAGCTGTCCACCTTGACAATATAAACTAACATCATAATGTTTAATAACAAAAATTAAAATTTTTTATGTTACTTAAAATAATTTCATATTTATTTAATAATCTTAATATTTAGAGGGGTAGATACCGAGAGCGAGGGGGGATTAAAGTAAGTAAGAATACTCATAAAGTAGAGTTCGGTATGCGAAGCCGGAGCCGATCGCTGGCAGGAAATTAGGGGAGTTCAAAATGGGGATCGCGGGTAAATAGCCAAAAAAGGCAGTCTTGGCCCATCGGCAGACATTTTTTTCTTTGAGTGCCTCCTCTGCTCAGCTTATAAATTAGTGTTGAGATAATTATCAGTTTTGATGCTTTCATGTATAGTTAATCTGGACTGCAAATTATTTTGCCACAACTATACGATCGGGTTTAGTCAAAGTTTTAGGGCATCGCGCGATCGCCCGCTACTGTTTTTGTATAAAAGCAGCCAGTAATTTCAAGTTTAAGGCATAAATTAAATGACTCAATTTCTCCTCCAAGCCTGTTGGTGGGTACCTTTATATGGCTTAATAGGCGCAATTTTAACTTTGCCGTGGTCTACCGGCACCATTCGCAGAACAGGCCCAAGACCAGCAGCTTACTTCAATTTGCTGATGACAGTGGTGGCTTTCATACACGGATCAGTTATTTTTACAGCGACTTGGGATCAACCGCCGCAACAGTTGCTCGTGCACTGGGTGCAAGCAGCCGATTTAGATTTGTCTTTTGCAATAGAAATCTCCACGGTCAGCGTCGGAGCAATGGAGTTAGTTACACTTCTGAGTTTGCTAGCACAAATTTACGCTCTAGGCTACATGGAAAAAGACTGGGCGCTAGCTCGATTTTTTGGGCTGCTCGGTTTTTTTGAAGCAGCAATTAGCGGCATTGCTATTAGCGACTCACTGCTTCTAACTTACGCTTTATTGGAAATGCTGACGCTTTCAACTTACTTGCTAGTCGGGTTTTGGTACGCTCAACCGCTGGTAGTAACAGCCGCTAGAGATGCGTTTTTAACCAAGCGTGTAGGAGACGTGCCACTGCTGATGGGAGTAGTGACGCTTTCAACTTTAGCAGGAAGTTTGAATTTTTCCGATTTAGAAACATGGGCGGAAACTGCAACTTTGTCTCCCCTAGTGGCGACTCTTTTAGGTTTGGCTTTAATCTCCGCCCCTACAGCCAAGTGCGCTCAATTTCCCTTCCATTTGTGGCTCGACGAGGCGATGGAAGGGCCAAACCCGGCTTCGATTATGCGGAATACGGTAGTTGTGGGCGCTGGGGCTTATGTTTTGATTAAACTTCAGCCTGTTTTAGCGCTGTCGCCCGTGACGGATGGGGTGCTGGTGGTTTTGGGGGCGGTGACGGCTGTTGGCGCTTCCTTGGTGGCGATCGCCCAAATCGACCTCAAAAGAGCACTATCGCATTCTACCAGCGCTTCTTTGGGTTTGGTGTTTATCGCCGTGGGGCTAAATCAAGTTGACATTGCTTTACTGTTGCTGTTCGCGCACTCGATCGCCAAAGGCCTATTATTCATGAGCGTAGGGTCAATTATTACCACAACTAACACTCAAAATTTAACAGAAATGGGTGGGTTGTGGTCAAAGATGCCTGCCACGACTACGGCTTATTTAGTAGGCGCTGCGGGGATGGTAGCGTTGTTGCCTCTGGGCAACTTTTGGGCGATGCGACGCTGGCTCAACGGTTTTTGGACGGTGCCTTTGTGGCTGGTAATAGTGCTGCTTTTAGTTAACGGTTTGACAGCGCTAAATTTAACTCGCATATTCGGTTTAGTGTTTGTGGGAAAACCGCAGCCGAAAACTCGCAGAGCTCCAGAAGTTGGTTGGCCGATGGCTTTGCCGATGGTAATTCTGACAGTGATGGGGCTGTTGGTTCCTTGGATGTTGCAGCAGTGGCAACTGTTAATTAGTTGGACTGGCCCTTGGGCGGAAACGGGAGATTTTGATACTTTAAATTTGCTGTTGAAGACGCTGGATACACCGCTGTTGTTGTTATCTGGATTGATTGGCGTTGCGGTTGGGGTGGCGATTTATTGGTACGGGGTTTTACCTCGACCGGTACGGCTGCCGGTGCCAGCGTTGCAGGATTTGTTTGCTTACGATTTTTATATCGATCGAGTTTACCGCTTGACTGTCGTTTGGGCTGTGGCTTTTATTTCTAAAATCAGCGCTTGGACTGATAGGTATGTGGTGGACGGGGCGGTGAATTTGTTCGGTTTTGCCACAATTTTCAGCGGTGAAGGGTTGAAGTACAGCGGCACCGGTCAGTCGCAGTTTTATGTGTTGACTATTGTGGGGGGGGTTGCGGTGTTGCTGGGGTTGATTATTTGGCAGTTTTAAACAGCAGAGGTTGGCAGATGAATTTTTCGGGTTTGTCTGCTTTTTGTCTGATGTTATTTAATTTTAAACCGCAGATGAACGCAGATGATTTTATTCTGGGTTTGTCTGCTTTTTTATCTACTTTTATTCAAACTCGATCGGCCACAATTCGATCACTGGAACTTCCCAACCGGGCAAAAGTTCGGGAATTGAAATCATGTCGCCGTCTCTCAATACCACTGGATCTGCTTGGGGAGTGTAAATTGTTATTGTGCGCTTGTCAGGGTCGATTAATATTCCTACTTTGGCTCCTAGTTCGATAAATGATAAAATTTTTTCTCGCAGGGGTTTGAGGCGATCGGACTGAGATTTGATTTCTACAACTAAGTCGGGAACGAGTTCGGCAAAATACCTTTTACTTTGTTTGAGGCGATCGGCGGTTACAAACGAAACATCGGGTGCTGTAAGATTTGAATTGGGGAGAATAAACCCGCCACTGGACTCAAACACTCGTCCAAGTTTGCGGGGTTTGACCCAGTTTAGTAAAAGTCTGACTAACTCTGCCCCAATTTCGCTCGATACAATGTCTGATGGGCCCATAAGGATAATCTTCCCGTCTACGAGTTCTAATTGGTAGTCTAGATGCGCTTCCGAGAGTATACCTTGCAGTTGTTCCAAGTCGGCAACGGTGAGGCGGGTGGAAGGAGAACCGGATTTAATTTGCAAATCTTCTCGATCTGTAAGACTTGAGGTCATAGGAGGATTCCAGACACATTTGAATCTATGTTAACAAGAAAATGGGCCGATCGCTTTTTTATGCAGTTGCTTTGCGTTAATGTTAAATATATACCAATCCTTGCAGGAGTCGTAATTTTTTTACCCCACCCCAACCCTCCCCGATGCCTTGGGGAGGGAGTAAGAAATTCACAAATGATTTAGGATTGCTATATCTCTAAAAACTGCGTAATAAAGGAAAGTTTTAATTGATGCTCAGTGCTTTAATCTGGATACCTATGTTGGCCGCTGCCCTGATTGGGATCTGGCCTGGTTCAGTGAGTTCTAAAATAGTTCGGAATGTAGCGATCGCCATTGCGGGTATAACTTTTATTCTCTCGGTGATTTTGGCAGTTCAGTTTGATGCCAGTACCAGTCAGTTGCAGTTTGCGGAATTCATTCCTTGGATAGATGTTTTGGGATTGAATTACAATCTCGGTGTTGATGGTTTGGCTCTGCCTTTGGTAATTTTAAATACTCTGCTGACAGGAATAGCTATTTACGCTACGGATGAGTCGATCCGCAGACCTCGACTTTATTATTCTTTGATTTTGTTAATTACCGGCGGCGTAACAGGGGCTTTTTTATCTCAAAATTTGCTGCTGTTTTTCCTGTTTTTTGAGGTAGAATTGATTCCGCTTTACCTGTTAATTGCGATTTGGGGAGGCGAGCGCCGGGGTTATGCTGCTACTAAGTTTTTAATCTATACTGCATTTTCGGGAATTGTGCTCCTGGCTGCTTTCTTGGGTACTGGTTGGCTTAGCGGTGCTTCGAGTTTCGATATGGTTGGTGCAGCGGGCGCATCGCATTTACAAGGAGGATTGCCATTGCCTTTGGTAAGGCAAATTGTTTTGCTGGCAGGGGTGTTGCTGGCTTTTGGAATTAAGATGCCTTTGGTGCCTTTTCATACTTGGCTGCCGGATGCTCACGTAGAAGCTTCGACGCCGGTTTCGGTGCTGCTGGCGGGGGTGCTTTTGAAGCTGGGAACTTATGGGATGCTGCGTTTTGGTTTGGGTTTGTTTCCAGATGCGTGGGCGGTGGCGGCACCTTGGTTGGCGAGTTGGGCGGTGGTAAGCGTGCTTTACGGGGCGAGTTGCGCGATCGCCCAAAAAGATATGAAAAAAATTGTAGCTTACAGTTCGATCGCTCACATGGGCTACATTTTGTTAGCTAGCGCCGCAGCTACTCCGATTAGTATGCTGGGAACAGTTTTGCAAATGGTTAGCCACGGTTTAATTTCAGGGCTGCTATTTTTGAGTGTCGGCGTTATTTACAAAAAATCCGGCACCCGCAACATCGATGTGCTCAAAGGTTTGTTCAATCCCGATCGCGGTTTGCCGATGATTGGCAGTTTAATGATCCTCGGCGTGATGGCTAGTGCCGGCATTCCAGGTTTGGCTGGATTTATTGCTGAATTTTTGATATTTCGGGGCAGTTTGCCAGTGTTTCCCGTGCAAACTTTGCTCTGCATGATCGGCACTGGTTTAACTTCAGTTTACTTTTTAATTATGGTCAACCGCGCCTTTTTCGGCCGCCTTTCGGATGTGGTGGTAAATTTGCCGCAAGTCCGCTGGCGCGATCGCATTCCTTCGCTGGTTTTAGCAGTAATTATCGCCATCATGGGAGTGCAGCCGGGAGTTTTAGTTGCTTTGAGCGAAAAAACTGCGATCGGAATGGTAGCTAATGTGCCACCCCAAGTTAAAGTTATTGCTCAAAACTTGAAATAAAATATGACCTAAGTTTGTAGCATCTGACATCTTGCAGCAATATCAATAAGAGGATTTTTCGTGGGGTCGGGCGGGTTTATATAACCTATTTGCAAGCTTTAAGGCTGTTGGCGAACCCGCCCCTAGGGCTAATTGAGAATGGTGCAAGATATCAGTAGCATCGGACTTTAGTCCTATGGCAGTTTTCAATCCCATAAAATACAGCAGACGGCTGTAGGGACACGGCACTGCCGTGTCCCTACCTATTCCATTCATCAGTGTATCCGTGTTCAAATCCGTGTCGTGCCTTCCTTCAATTAAGGTTAAATAAAAATGAAAAGTACCGTATTAAAACCATCTTCCCATCCCCTATCCGCATACATTGACATCTTGGAATCAGGCCAAGCTTTACTGCCTGAATCTACGGAAAATGTAGTTGAAGTTGTCGGCGTGCTGAAAAGTTATGCTATTGTTTTAGATGCCTATTCTCGCAATCTCAATTATATTGCAGAAGAACAGTTTTTAGTGCTTTTTCCGTTTTTTAAATATTTCAATGGAGAGGTGACGCTGCCGAAATTAATTCGCTATTTGTGGCACGATCGCATAAATTTTGAGTATGCTGAGTATTGCATGAGAACAATGCTTTGGCACGGCGGCGGCGGTTTGGACAGTTATTTGGATTCCCCGGAATTTAGCAGTTTGGTCGAAAAGGCGATCGCTGCTAAATTGAAAGGCAATTTTTTCATGCAGGGACTAAACAAAACCTTTCCTAATTTTTTGCCGGAACAAGTGCGGATGCTGGCTTACTACACCGGTCTCGGTCAGTTTTGGCGGGTAATGAGCGATTTGTTTATGGACTTATCTGATTCCTACGATCGAGGGGAAACTAAGTCTATTTCTGATGTAGTTGATTTTGTCAAAGCCGGTTTAGTCGCCGCCGCCAGCCTACCGATTACCTACAGCGTCAAGATTCACAGTCAAGTCTACGATATCATTCCGGCCTCGGCTAACTTGACATTTTTACCAGATGTAGCGGTGCCTTATGTAGAGGCTGTTTTCTTTCGGGGCACAGCTTTTTTTGGCACAGTTTCCTACAACGCTCAAGCCCATCAAATCCCGGAAAAACAAAAAGATTTTGCCTACGGGGCTTTGTTTGCTGATCCATTACCTATTGGAGGTGCAGGGATTCCGCCAACTCAATTGATGCAAGATATGCGGCATTATTTGCCGGAGTATTTGCACGCAGTTTATCGCACTAGCTGTCGGGGTGAAGATGATCTGCGGGTGCAAATTTGCCAAAGTTTTCAGAAGTCGATGTTTTGCGTGACGACGGCGACTATTTTTGGTTTAGCACCTCATCCCATGAATACCTCCGATCCAGAGGAAAAAAAGGCTAATCGCGCTTATTTGGAAGGTTGGATGGATCGATTTGGAAATTCTCGCTTGGAGTGGGCAAATCAGCCAACGAACAGGGCCTGTCAGTTGTTCCCGGAACGGTAGAAGGGCGACTGGTTTTTAGGGCGCAATGTCTCTCGGAGTTGCAACGATATTACCTGAAGAAAGCAATTGCTTACTTTTGGATACCGAAAGCTCATTCTGGCGATCGCAATTATCTCACGTCCCGTAAAATAGCCGTTATCAGGCAAGTAGTAAAAACTTCAGTCCACAGACTTTTATGAGGACTGAAGTCCTCACTACCAAACAATTTTATAGTCATTTTAGCGCACCTAATATGACAATCAAGCATCCAGGATACCCGCCACGTGATTCATCCGTCCAGAAATAAAAAACCTGTATCAAATGAAACTTGCCGAACGTATTTATCCGTGCAGTCAATCTAAAATCTAAAATCTCAAATCTAAAATCGATTGACCTGATCAACTGTTTGTTTTCGGCTCATGGTGATTGCTTTCATAAGAGATATATCCGCTAACGCTTAGACTGGCAAGGACAGGATAAAGCACTTCTTATTTCCGAACTATTTAGATTCGGACTAAAAGACTCAGGCCGTGAGAGTCCGTGCCACAAGTTCCCAGCAAACCATAAGTTTCTGCTAAATCTTTGACTAAAGCAGTTTGTTTGGGGCTTGGTTTCCAAGGATTTGGATTACCGTAAGCATAGTAAATTTCTACACCGTCAATGCCGAAACGAGCTGCTTCTGGGATTAGTTGATCGGCAGTCGATCGATACCGGCAAGGATGTGCTAGAACTGCTAAACCTCCTGCTTCATGAATAGCTTCAATTACCCTGGCTGCTGAATAACAATAGGTGCCTTCTGTACTTTTACCTCGCAAGTAAGGTTTGAGACTGGGATTTTGCGGATCGAAGGCGTAACAGAGAATGTGTACCTCATTGTTGAGCAATTCGGCATTAATTTCAGCGCCTGTCCAGAGACTAGGTGCTTCACTATTTTTGTCAGGATGGTTTAATTTCCAATTATCCAGCCAAATTTGAGCTTTAACGTAGCCTTCGGTGCTGTGGTGGTCGGTGATAGCTAAGCCCTTGAGACCGCGGGCTATGGCTTGTTCCATCAATTTCTCTGGCTGCAATCGCCCGTCAGAGTAGACTGTGTGCATATGAAAATTATAGGAACCCGGACAGCTATCGGCATCAATTGTCTGGAAGACTTGTTTGAGTGCTGAGATATTCTGGGCTTCTGGTTTGAGACTAGAAGCGGGGGACGTAGCGAAATTGACAGCCATAAGCGTTATTATAGAAAAAACTAGCTTTGTTTAATATATCTAATAAATTCATATGTTGCACCTGTGGCAATAGTCGGCTGTAGGATTGAAACATCTGGCTGATTGTGGCGTTCGGCACAAGATATCAATTCACTCGCACATCTTGCACAATTCTCTATCCAGCATTTTATCGTCGGGTGGGGGCGGGTTTATGAGATTATTGATTTTAGGCAATTTATAGTTGGTAAAACTCGCCTCTACAGGTTTGGGGAAAATGCCAGCAGATATCAATTACTCCCACAATATTGCATCATTCTTAACAACAAGCTTTCCGGCCTCTTCCACAAAGAGTAAATTTTCTTGTAGGGAGTAGGGTTGGGCACTCTTAGCCCGCCCTCATTTAAAAGTTTATGTAACAGTGATTCTAGTTTTTCAATTCAAATAATCTATTAGCAACATATTCCTTGGCGGAATGCCATACTAATTCAACTACGTTATAGTCCGGGCTATATTTTGGCAAAAACTCTATGATTAGATTCGGCATTTCTGACGCTATTTTCTGCAAAGTCTCTGCTTTTTTATGAAAACTAGCGTTGTCCAAAAATATCACAAACTTACAGCCTTTATCTTGAAAGTCTTCCGCTAAATTTACTTGCAATATCCACTCGGCTTTTAAATCTTCATAAAATTTTTTCAGCACTGCATAAAAATTAGCATAATTCCCAGATGGAATAAAATATACCCGTTTTTTTTATCTTAATATCTTACTCCACCCATAACATTAATACGACTTTTTCGTCGCTCTCCTATGAATGTTACTTCGAGTTACTTTTATACACCAGTTCTTCCTTCTAATCACCCTTAAACTAAATGCACTATCGTTCTAAAACCATACCTGCAAAAGGTTTGGATATTACTTTTCTATTTTTAAATACTCCGCTAATTTATTTTTAAATCAACCCCCTTTATACCGTATATTGCTTAGACTCTAAGCTAGATTTAGCCGAAAAGAAAACATACTTTTTTGAGTTTAAAATCCTCCTAAATTGGGTACTACTCAGCTCTATTTCTGTCTGCTCTCCTAGATGTATTGCAAGTCTAGCTGTTGTCCATATTCCGAACTCATAACCATATTTCTCAGGCTCTATTTCAACTGTTTCTAAAAGTAAATCAATGTATTTTTATGTGGCTTTTCGGTAATTACCCTTCATCCTATTATCTTTAAAACTGTCTAAATTATCAGGATGACCATGAATGCGACCGTAGGCAACTTTTATGAGAGAACATCCAATTAGTTCAGCAGTCTGAGCTTGTGTATTTCCGTTGTTTAGTAATAAAAATATTAACGCTCTTTGTCGAATGTCTGGATGCTCATGGTCTTTTAATGCTTGTTGCAGAGTTTACTTTGTCTCGGAACTGAGAAAGTTTTTAGCAGGCATTCACTTTTTCTGAATATCATTATGTTATATTATACCAATATGCGTTTTAAATGCACAACAGCTTAGACACTTCTGTTGAGCTGTGATTGTGCCACCATTATAAACGCTGAAATCATCTGAGCTTAAGACCCCAGCAAATTCTGTACCCAGCATGGTTTCTAGTTCCACACGTCACAAAAGTATCCGCGGAATGGAATAAACAGAATCCCTCTCCACTAGCCGTCCATAGCCCTTCTTTAACCCCCATCAAACACTCTTAGCGTTTCATCTACATGAACATTTGATTGCACGCCCATTTCCACAGTGCATTTATAGCTGGCTTTACCGCTGCTGCTACTCGTTGATTGGTCTTTTGGAGTGCTCCTACTCCCACTTCTATCGTGTGATGGAGGAATCGAAGAAGCCTGACTGGTGGTTCGACTTTTTCCCGTAGCAATGGCTAGTTTTTCTTGCAATTCTTCAATTATTTTTTGCAGCCCCATTACGAGTTATACCAGTTCAGCTTGGCTCAACTGCTCGATTTGGATTTTTTCTTTCTGTCTGGTGGCTGCGGGCTTTTTCATTCGTTTATTTTACCAGCTTTTGATACTTAAGTCTTTTTTGACCTGAATCCTTACCTTCTATTGTCCTCACATTACTAAGCAACTGCAAGTTCATATTGCAGAACAAAAATTTCATCAGCTTTCAACATAGCCATAGCATATTCACTCCCTTGACTATCAGCAAACTCCACTAAATACTGACATTCCTTTCCCGTATCATACACTTCAACAATAGTTCCCACAAGTCCAACTGGTAAACTAGAAATAGATGCGTATTCTGGTTCCACTAGCGCTAATCGCGTATTGGCAATCGGCTTGAGAATCGCAACAGAATCCAAAACTCTAAAGTGTTTGATCGTAGTTTAAGAAAAGCTGAAATCCAACAACGGTTAGAAGTAGTTGAAGTAATTTCCTAGAAGTACCTTCTCAAGGTTTTTAGGGGCAGGTTTAGTTAGGATATACGCGATCGCAGCGAGTTTACCCATTTCACGCACCCGCCCTCCCCACGCTAGGATTTACCCCTTACTTAGGCCTTAAGTTCGCGCTGCTAAACTCAGAAGCCACAATCATCGACCCAATCCCCGCATCGGTAAATATTTCTTGCAGCAAAGCATGAGGAATTCGACCATCAATAATGTGAGCACCCTTCACACCCTGAGCCAAACTCCGCACACAACAGTTAACTTTGGGAATCATGCCCCCAGACACAACTCCCGACTCAACCAACTGTCTCGCTTCCTGAATATCTAACTTAGCAATCAGACTCTCTGGTTTGTGATAATCCTCTAAAATGCCCGCAGTATCTGTCATCAAAATCAACTTTTCCGCTCCCAAACCAGCGGCAATTTCCCCAGCTACCGTGTCAGCATTAATGTTGTAAGATTGACCGTTTTCATCGGCGGCCACGCTCGACACCACCGGAATATATCCGCTGTTCACCAAAGATTCCAAAATCTGGATTTTCACGCCGCTGACTTCACCCACAAACCCAATTCCTTCCCGCCCATCTGGACGAGCTTGAATCAGGTTGGCATCCTTGCCGCACAATCCCACTGCTTTGCCGCCGGCTTGGTTGATTAACGAAACAATTTCCTTATTTACTTTACCCACCAAAACCATTTCTACAACTTCCATTGTCGCCGCATCAGTCACCCGCAAACCATCCTTAAATTGCGGCTCAATTCCTAATTTTTCGAGCCAAATATTAATTTCCGGGCCGCCGCCGTGAACCACAACCGGACGCATCCCCACGCAAGCTAGCAGCACAATATCCCGAACCACCTTGTCTTTGAGATTGCTATCTTTCATCGCCGCACCGCCATATTTGACAACTATGGTGCGACCGGCAAAGTGTTGAATGTAAGGCAGTGCTTCGGACAGCACCTCTACTCGATTAGTGTCCGAATTCCTAACAAAATCGCTTTGTTTGAGCATGGGTAAATTACAGAAGACTAAAAACTTAATTCTAAACTTTAATGGCTAAAGCACATATTAACAGCCACAAAAATCACTTTTTCTCTGAATTTTATCGACGCGCAGGCTCGATCGCCCTTATTGATCCCAATCTTCAAAAAATTCATAGGTTTTTTTAATAAAAGCATTAAAATTTATGTATTATAACTTATACATTTTTTGCTACAGTCAAGAAATGTATAACTCCCTAGATTTACTTAACGTTTTATGTTAACTGCTGTCGCCCAAGACTCGGAAAACCTTCAGTACAACCTACCATCAGAGGCTGACTCGTCCCCCCGGATGACGGTATTTTGCGATTTAGACGGGCCCATAGTCGATGTTTCCGATCGCTACTATGCCACCTATCAACAGGGATTGGCCGATACTCAAGCAGCTTATCTCGATCGGGGAATCAACCTCAACCTTCAAATCCTCAGCAAACAGCAATTTTGGCAAATGAAGCAAAACCGCGTGCCCGATGCTGAAATAGCCAAAAGTTCCGGCTTGTCGGGAGAAGAAATTAACGTTTTTTTAGGATGCGTCAGTCAAATTGTCAATCAGCCAGACTTGTTGCACTTAGATCGCATCCAGCCGGGAGTGCAATGGGCGATCGGACTTCTGCACTCCCGCGGCGTGCGGCTGATTTTAGTCACCCTGCGGCCGAGAAATCAAGCCGTTCAACTGTTACAAAATTACGGTTTAGCCAGACTGTTTACCAGCATTCGCGGAACTCAGATGGCGGATGCGGCCTATCACAACTATACAGCCTTAAAAACTGAATTGTTGGCTGAAGTGGCACAAGAATTTGAGTCATCGCTGGGTTCGGCTTGGATGATCGGAGATACAGAAGCAGACATCCTCGCAGGAAAAGCATTGGGAATACCTACAATTGCCGTTACCTGCGGAATTCGCAGCCGATATCAACTGCAAAAGCACCAGCCTAATTTCATTCTCAGCGATTTGATTATTGCCGTTCATCACTTATTAGGTTCGGCGCAACAAGTAATAGTAGAATGACTACAGTTAACGAATGACTAATGACTGTTGACTGTTAACGGTTAACTGTTAACGAATGACTAATGACTGTTGACTGTTGACTGTTAACGAATGACTAATGACTGTTAACGAATGACTAATGACTAATGACTGATGACTGTTAACGAATGACTAATGACTGTTAACGAATGACTAATGACTAATGACTGATGACTGACTAAGATTTTTCTAAATTCCTGGTCATTTCCCACAAGCGATTGAGCGGAAAATAAATCACCGGAGCCCAAAGACTGCTAAGAATAGCAGAACACAAAGCCACTCGCTGGTGATAGCTCCAAATTTCCAGTAAAGCCCGATCGCCCATAGAAAAAAATTGCAGTCCCATCACCGTTTCCGCTACCACCGCCATCCCAAACACAATTAACGCGATCGGAATCGGATCTCTCTCAACAATATCTACCGGAATCGACCAGGTTTTCTGCAAAACAACTGTTAAGACTCCTACAACAACTAGACTGACAGCGTGGCTGGGATGAGGAGCCGTCATCGCATCTTGAAGGAACCCCAAAACCAAGCCCATGCTAGCGGCTCCCCAAACTGTACGTTTCCGCTTAATACTCCAAGCTACCAACCAAATTAACAGCCAGTTAGGCCCAATTCCCAACAATTCCATTCCCGGCATCCGAGTGGGCAATATCAGTATGCACAGCATCACAGATAGAAATGTAACTGCGAAGTTAAGAAATGGGCGCGATCGCGAAGACATCCGAGATAAAGCTTTCATTGTTGCTGTGCTCCCTCAGATGGTGCAGAAGATTGACTCTGCGAATCCTTCGGTTCGGCTTGCTTAGAGTGGGGGTAAACCACCGCCCACTCCAGAGCATTCATCGGTGCAGAAAACTCAACCACAGCCTCTGGAGCCGGAGTTTTATTCATATCCACCGAAACCACTTTTCCCACCGGCAAACCAGGAGGGAACAACTGACTGTAAGAAGAAGTTGAAACCACATCCCCAGGCTTGACATTGGGAACATTCTCAAAAAACTCCATCACCGCCTGATTTCCGCCTTTCCCGCGCATAAAACCCATGTGACGACTGCGGGTAATTCCCACACCCAATTGACTCGTAGCGTCGCTGACTAACAGCACCAAGCTAGTATTAGGAGTAACGCTGACTACTCTGCCTACTAAACCGCCGGGACTCATCACAGTAAAATCTGTTTTAATGCCATCATTACTGCCGCGCCCCAAGGTTACTTGCTGCCACCAGTGGTCGGCGCTGCGACCAACAATAGGAGCTACAATCCCTTTAGGTTTCTTAGCAGAAACGTAACCTAAAAGCTCTTTTAGCTTTTGATTTTGAGTCTCTGCTTCTAATAGTTGGGCTTGCAATTCTTGAGTTCGCGCCGAGATGAGTTCCTCTTGTCCAGAGCCGTTGGCGTGAAACGGACGAGTCACCCAATTGTAAACTTCAAATACTGCCGCACCTTGTGTTTGTCGAACTCCCCAAGCGGCAGTTACAGCTAAACCTAAAAGAGCTATTTGCAGCCGCAGATCCCACCACTTTCGGAATGTATTTTTTAGCATAATTTCACTAATCTAAAATTGTTAAGTCAGGATTTTAGATTTGAGATTGCAGCCGTATTTCTAAATCCACAATCCCAAATTTGTTAACTACATATTACGCGACGACTGCCCGCTGAAAACCCGTTCCAACTGTTTGTTTTCCAATACTCTACCAGTTCCCAAAACCACGCAGCACAGCGGATCGGCGGCCACGTGAGTGACAATTCCTGTTTCGTGACTGATCAGAGTATCTAAACCTTTCATCAGCGCGCCACCACCAGCCAGCATAATTCCCCTGTCAATAATATCTGCCGCTAATTCCGGCGGGGTGCGTTCCAATGTACGCTTGACAGCTTCCACAATTACTGAAAGCGGTTCCGACATACTTTCGCGAATTTCTGGGCCCTTGATAGTAACAGTTCGCGGCAAACCCGACAGTAAGTGCAAGCCCCGCACTTCCATCATTACATCGTCATCCTCTGGAGTTGGATATGCAGAACCAACCTGAATCTTAATTTCTTCAGCAGTGCGTTCGCCGATGACCAAATTGTGAACTTTTTTCATGTATTGGACGATCGCCTCATTGAGTTCGTCGCCGGCTACCCGCACAGACTCACTGATCACCGTACCTTGCAAACTCAAAACCGCAACTTCCGTAGTACCTCCGCCTATATCTATAATCATATTGCCAGTCGCCTCAGCAACAGGCAGTCCAGCCCCGATCGCCGCCGCGATGGGTTCATCAATTAACCGTACTTCTCTAGCACCAGCCTGAGTCGCCGCCTCAATGACAGCACGCCTCTCAACTCCCGTGACACCGCTGGGGATGCCAATAATTATCCGCGGCGAAACTAAGCTTCGGCCTTCGTGAACCCTGCGGATAAAAGTCTTGAGCATTAGTTCGGCCGTATCGAAGTCTGCAATTACCCCGTCGCGAAGCGGGCGCAGTGCTATGACATTCCCTGGCGTGCGGCCGAGCATTTTTTTAGCTTCTTCTCCAACAGCCAGCGGTATTTTTAACTCTTGGTCGATCGCCACTACAGAAGGTTCCTGCAGAACAATACCTTTGCCCGATACATAAACGAGCGTGTTAGCAGTACCGAGGTCGATACCCATATCTCTAGATAACGAAAATCGATTGAGAAGACCCACTGATTCGTACCCCCCCCAAAAACTAAAATACTATTGTGTGCAATAATGTTGTTACAAAAGTGTAACCGAGGTGGATTCTATTACGTTTTTCATCCTGAGTCTAGTCAGAAATGTACATTGTCGAGCTCAGGTTGAGCGCAGACTTGCCAATCATCCACCATCAATATGTTCTCCTAACTGGGTGTACAATCAGGATGAAGCCTCACAAGCGCTGTTCCAAGTTCAGTTTGGAGGCTAAGGCGCGTGTGGACTGTTTAACTACATCACCGATCGACCACATTCCCAAAAAAGTTTATGAGTCTTAATGTTGTAACTTTAGTAGGCCGCGTCGGCGGCGACCCGGACGTAAAGTATTTTGAGTCGGGTACAGTTAAGTGTAGTTTGACGCTGGCAGTGAACCGCAGAACTAAGAACAGCGATCAACCAGACTGGTTCAATCTGGAAATCTGGGGCAAAACAGCGCAGATTGCTGCTGACTACGTTCGCAAAGGCTCTCTAATTGGCGTAACAGGCTCTTTAAAGTTCGATCGCTGGCAAGACCGCAATACCGGTTCAAATCGCTCGAAGCCTGTAATTAAGGTAGACCATTTAGACTTGCTGGGTTCCAAACGCGACAACGAGTCGGGTATGTCGCAACACAACAGCGAATTCTAGCGTTTGGGGAATTTGGGAAGTAATATTTGTGAATTGGGTGGGTGCTCGTGACTTCAGAAAAGTTAGAAATTGTTCAAACTGAGTACCAAGCTGGGCAAGTAGCTTTTGAGAGTGGCCGGTATGCTCAAGCTGTGCAGAGTTTAGAAACAGCTACCGGTTTAGTCGATCGAAATTCCCGGTTGGGCGGCGAGGTGCAGATGTGGCTAGTGACAGCCTACGAAGCCTCTGGCAATACAGAAAGGGCGATCGAGCTTTGCCGCAAGCTCACCCGCCATCCCCGCCAAGAAACCCGCCAGCAAGCAAAGCGCTTGCTGTTCATTCTCGAAGCTCCCAAACTCACTATCCCTCCTGAATGGATGGTGAAAATCCCTGATTTGGCAGCTTTAGATGAAAATCAATCAATCAGTTTTCAATCCAATCCGAACGCTGATATCAAGTACGCTAAACCCAAGCCAGTCGTACCAGAGCCTGTAGATTTGAGTCAGGTTAATACGAAAGATAATAGGTTTATCTGGGTGGCGTTAATTGCGATCGGGCTAATTTTAGGCGGATTATTTCTTAGTTATTAATCATTTGTTTAATTTCATATGCGGTCGATTACCCAATATGGTAGGGGCGGGTTCACCAACAATACTCGCCAATAATTGACAATCTCAAAAACCCGCCCTGGTCGCTATATTATAGTCAATCGATCCGACATGATGATATCAAACCATTGCTTGCATAAGCCCTGAGAGAAGTTAAGCAATGCCTTTTAGCAATTATAAAAGTATCAGCGCGGTCGCCAAAGAATTCCAAATTAATTGCCTACGGGAGAATTTCATTGTCGAAACAGAATTTGCAGTCAGCGAAGTTTTTCGGAATGAATTAGAATTGATTTTCAATGAGGGAGTATTTGACAACTCGGAAATCGCCATTTGTGAAAATATCATTTATCCTGTATTAAAAGAAGTTTGGAAAAATTATCGCAGTAATTTTCTCCTCTGGAGTCACCAAACCTTAGTCTATAATGATAATCTGTCAGGAATTCCAGATTATATATTGGCGAAGCGCTCCCCCCTCGGCACAGTAGTTTTTGACCAAGAAACTGGGATACAAGCCCCGTCCTTTTAGGACGGCTTTTCTTGGTTTCTAATGTATTCCTTCAATACTTCTAGAGGTGCGCCACCTACGGAAACCGCAAAATAACTAGGACTCCATAAAGCTTCTTTGTGGGGTTTTTTGTATCCAGCCTGTCCGTAGCGACGACTAGAAACACCTTTGAGTGCATTAACTATTTGAGAAATAGATAATTTAGGCGGATACTCGATCAGCGCATGAACGTGATCGGCTTCCCCGTTGAACTCTAGCACTTGAAAGTTCATTTTTTGGGCTACATCTCGAAACGACTTTTCAATCAAATCAAGACTTTCGCTCGTGAATACAGACCGACGATATTTTGTTATACAGACCAAATATATTTTAAGTTCTGTAACAGAATGGCGTTCCCGACGGTAAACTGTTGTCATTGCTTGTCAACCAATATATAATTAAACCTACAGACCAACATTCAATATAACCATGAAGGCGAGATTCAAGTACAGATTTTATCCGACGACCGAACAAAAGCAGAGCTTGGCTCGGCTGTTTGGCTGCGTCCGGGTGGTTTGGAACGATAGTCTAGCCCTCTGCAAGCAGTCTGAAAAAAAGGCAAGTTCATCTGAGCTGCAAAAAATCATAATAACCCAAGCAAAAAACACCGAAGAAAGAGTTTGGCTGAGCGAAGTTTCTAATATCCCTCTACAGCAGTCTGTAGCGGATTTAGAAACAGCTTTCAAGAACTTCTTCGATTCCTGTAAAGGGAAGCGAAAGGGTCGTAAAGTGGGTTATCCTAAGTTCAAGAAAAGAACAAATAGCCAGTCTGCCAGATTTCGGATTGGAGGCTTTTCTTTTAAGAATGGCGGTGTGTATTTAGCCAAGATTGGTATTGTCAAGCCAATCTGGTCAAGAGAACTTCCATCTGAAGCTAGCTCAGTCACAGTAATCAAAGATTGTGCAAATCGTTATTTCCTAAGTTTTGTAGTAGAAGTTCAACCCGTTCACTCTGATGCCAAAAACCAAAGTATCGGAATTGATTTAGGAATAAAAACTTTTGCAGCAATGAGCAATGGAGAAAAAGCTGAAAGCCCTAGCTACCAAAAATTAGACCGGAAAATTCGCAAACTCCAGCGCCAATTAGCTCGTCAACCAAAAGACTCTAAAAGGAGAAACGTAACCCGAATTAAAATTGCTAAGTTGCACAATAAAATTGCCGATACCCGGAAAGATTTCCTGCACAAATTGTCAACTAAAGTAGTCAAGGAAAACCAAGTGATTATTTGGGAAGACCTCAATGTATCGGGAATGGTAAAAAACCGGAAACTTTCACGGGCAATTAGTCAGCAAGGATGGCGAGAATTTAGGACTCTCTGTGAGGCTAAATCTGAAAAGTTTGGTAGAGAGTTTCAAGTAATTAGTAGATGGGAACCTACTAGCCAAGTTTGTGCGGATTGTGGTTTTAAATGGGGCAAGATTGATTTGTCTATTCGTTCAGTGCTTTGTGTTAGTTGCGGTACTGAGCAGGATAGAGATCAAAACGCTTCGAGGAATATAGAGAAAGTCGGGATGGGGAATCGCCACGACTCTAAACGGACGCAGAGGGAGAGTGAGACTATTTCGGTAGCATCACCCGATGAAGCGTCAAGAATCACCGCTGCTTCAGCACGGTGAGTATTTCAAAAGCCCTATTTCATATTAGTTGAAGCCAAGAAAGAGAGCGCATTTGATGAAGGATGGGGGCAGTGTTTGGCAGAAATGATCGCCGTGCAGCGACTTAACAATGAACCGGAACAAACTATCTTTGGGATTGTTTCTAATGGGGCAATGTGGCAGTTTGGCAAGCTGAAATTAGAAATGTTTACTCAAAATAAAATTTTCTATACAATTCAGGACTTAGAGCGACTGTTTGCAGCAGTTAACTATGTTTTTAAACAGTGTGAATTACAATTATAGAGGAATGCTCTTCAGTTTTAGGCGCGGGTGTCGAGAAACCGGGTTTTTATGGAAATACTTCGCTGTAGCCGGCAGATTCACAAAAAACCCGGTTTCTAAGTTGAATTATTTACAGCAATCTTTGGAGATTTTACAGCATTTGCGATCGCCCGACGCGGAGACAGTGAGAGAAATTATTGCTATGGTTCAGCAGATGGCTGGGGATTGATGGATGCACTTCGACTAAAGAAACTGGGTTTTTCGCAGCTTTTCGGTGGTGTATCGATATTCTGGGAAAAAACCCGGTTTCTGGCAACACCCTAAATCGCTAAAATAAAGAAAAGACCAAACCAAAAAGGCGATTATTGTGAGCGATTCAACCATAGAACAGATATTAAAATTGGCATCTCAACGCGCGGATGCCGCTGAAGTATACTACCTGTCGAGTCAAGACACCCCCATCGAATTTGAAAACAATCGCCTCAAATCCCTGCAAACCAAAGCACTGCAAGGCGTAGCACTGCGGCTGATTTCGCACGGCAAAATCGGTTTTGCTAGTTCCACAGATTTAACGCGGATAGACGATTTAGTAGATGCAGCCATTCAAACAGCCGAAATCGGCGACCCCGCAGAATTTGAACTCGCCTCCGACTTCCACCTAAAAGGCCCGGAAACCACCTACACTCCGCCCACAACTCAAGAATTAGTCGAAAACGGCAAAAACCTGATCGAGCAAGTTCACGCCTACAATCCCGATATTATGGTAGATGTCGGCTTCCACGTCCGCAGCGGGCGCGTCAAAATTGCCACGACGCGAGACGTGTATGCCGAAAGAAGCAGCCAAATAGTCAGCGGGACGATCGCGGGAAATTTGGTAAAGGGAGAAGACTTTATGCAAGCATACAGTTACGATGTTGCGCGCGATCGTCCCCTGGATACCAACAGCATCCTCCAATCACTCCTCGAAAAATACCGCCTCGCCGAACATTCAGCCAGCATCACCAGCGGTTCCTACCCAGTATTATTTACCCCCAGAGCCGCCGCTAGCACCCTCGGTGGCCTCTTTGATACCATCCTTTCAGGCCAAGCAGTAGTTCAAAAAGCCTCTCCCCTAGCCGACAAAATCGGCGAAACCTTATTTGACGAACGCTTTACCTTTTTTGAAGACCCCACTTTAGGCCCTTCTGCTTGTCCCTTTGACGACGAAGGTACACCCACCACCCGCAAAGTCTTGATAGACAAAGGTACTGTCACCGGATTTTATTGGGATCGCAGGTGGGCCGCTCGCGCCGGTGTACAATCAACCGGCAACGGTTTTCGTGGCGGATTGTCTCGCCCCGGCCCTGATTTGACTAACTTTTGCATTTCCCCCGGAAATACCGCCACTCAAGACTTGATTGCTAGCATGGACGAAGGTCTAATAGTAGAACAGGTTTTAGGTGCCGGTCAGTCCAATCAGTTAGCTGGCGAATTTTCTGTCAATTTGGACTTAGGCTATAAAGTAGAAAAAGGCAAAATTGTGGGTCGCGTCAAGAATACAATGGTGGCAGGCAGCATTTTTGAAGCCTTTAAAAATTTGGCAGATTTAAGTAGCGAAGCCGAATGGGTAGGCGGTGCAGCCTATTTGCCAAGTA
Source organism: Microcoleus sp. Z1_B2 (assembly GCF_036700325.1). Lineage (NCBI taxonomy): Bacteria > Bacillati > Cyanobacteriota > Cyanophyceae > Oscillatoriales > Microcoleaceae > Microcoleus > Microcoleus sp. Z1_B2. The sequence continues at coordinate 12,878 of NZ_JAUBOQ010000032.1, read as the reverse complement.
TGCTGTTTCAACAGTTGGGTGTAGCTTCGAGGCAATAAGTTCAGTGCGTTTTTACTCGTTACCAGGCTCTGCCTGGTAATACAGATGATGAGGCTCTGCCTCGAATTTGGATGAAAGCTTGCGAGGCAAAGCGTCTGGACATGGGTTCCCAGGCAGAGCCTAGGAACCAGTTAAACAAACATAGAAACAGTGTCGGCAATTCAACGCTTTGCTAATTCATGCAAATAGGTAAAAATAGGGAAAAATATATAATGAAAGAGCAAAATGTCAAGGATGGAACTGGGAAGAAGAAAAAGCACTTTTTCTTTCTTTTACCTTTGGTTTTTTGCCTTTTAACTCTAGTGACTGGATGCGTTCAGTACGATGTCGGGGTCAACTTTGAGAGTCAAACTCGCGGCGAAATCGTGCAGCACATTAAACTAGGGGAAAGGTTGACGAGCTTCAGCAGCGAAACTGTTGCAGAATGGTTGAAAAGCGTAGAACGCCGGGTGAGGTTGCTGGACGGAAAAACTAAACGGGTTTCCCCCACAGAAGTTCTAGTGACGATTCCTTTCAATAATGGATCCGAGTTGCAAGACAAGTTCAACCAATTTTACAATCCGATCGCACCAACGACAAAATCTCTGGTTTCAAGTCGGCTAGAAACCGATTTGCCGAAGTTTGAATCTCACCTTAATGTCAAGCAGAATAATTTGTTATTGGTGCTGAGAAATCGGTTGAGTTTGGAATTGGATTTGCGCTCTCTTTCACTGCTTTCTTCTAATGGCAGTCTGCTGCTGAGTCCGGGGGGACTTTTGGAGCTAGACTTTAGCTTGAACACACCTTGGGGCGCCGAAAGTATTGAAACAGTCGCTGGTGCGCTGGTTCCCGAAAGCTATCAGCAAGGAAAACAGTTAGTTTGGAAGCTCAAACCCGGAGAAGTTAACTATTTGGAGGCGATATTCTGGATTCCCAGTCCCGTAGGAATTGGGGCGCTGATTATTGCCTTATTTGTGGCGGCGGGCATTGCTTTGAAATATCAAATATTGCCAGGGCTGGGAATCGGCAAGAAACCGCAAAACATCGGTCAAACCTAAAGAGGATATGTCCTAGAGGGGCGGCTTAACCAATCTCTTCAATCAACTCTCAGAGCTGCCATCAACCCGCCCCTCCCCGGATATTATGGTTAATTGACCCGATTAGATTTTATAAAAACACTGAGAATATATGCCTAAAAACAGTTGACAAATGGTAAATAATTTGCTTAACCTGAATTGAGAATTAGGAACAGAGAAAATGCGATCGCTAAATTTCTTCTTCATCTTTCTGATTTGCTTGGCTCTAGTATTATTCAGCATAGAAAATACACAGCCAGTCGTGATTCAAGTTATCGAAGGCGTCCAAGTTAAAGCTCCGCTGTGCGTAGAACTAATTGTAGCGATAGGATTAGGGGCAACACTAGCGTGGCTGTTCAGTCTGTGGTCGAGAATGCAGCGAACCCTCGCCTCGCGCCAACAACTCCGCCAAGTTCGCGAAAAAGAGCAGCGGATTCAGGAATTAGAACAAAATCTTGAACGCTATAAAGCCGAAGTAGAAGGCCAACAACCTTTGTTAGAAAGTGCAGAACCGATAAGTTTAGAAATAGCAGCCATTGAGGCCAAAGCTGCTGAAATGACCGCCAATTAATTTGATATGCTCTCTGGTTTTCTCCGAGGCAAAATCTAAAATCTAAAATCTAAAATCTAAAATCTAAAATCTAAAATCTAAAATCGAATGGCCGTTTCCCGAGACCAAGATGGTTTAGAAACGATTTCCGAGGGGATCGCAATTTTAATTGACCTCGCCGAACGGGGAGAAATTGATCCTTGGGACGTTAAGGTAATTGAAGTGTTCGATCGATGTCTGAGCAAGCTTACGAACGCCTGCGATACTGATCAGAGTAAGGATTTCTCCGATTTGTCCCACTCCGGCCAAGCGTTTTTGTACGCTTCAATGCTGGTTTTGCTCAAAGCAGAAAGTATCGTCCTCTCAGAACCCCCCGCGAATCCCGACGCCGACGAGCCTGCAGTAGAAGACGCAGAGCACTCAGGCGGGCGACACTTGCCGCAGCATTTAGAGCGGCAATTGCGCCGTCGCGGTGTAGCTCAACTACCGCAAAAACGACCGGTGACTCTCCCAGAACTGATTGAGCAGTTGCAGCTAATGAAAGCAGCAATGGAGCAGCAGACAGTTACCCCCCGGCGCCGCCCTACCTCAAAAATGCGATCGCAAGCGGCCCAGGCTATCTTTGAGCTAGCTCACCAAGAAAATCTCGTAGAAACTGCTAGTGAACTCGAACGGTTTCTGGCTCAGCGGGGCGCGGAAATTGACGAGGGTTGGCTGGACTTGGACAACTTGCTAGAGCTCTGGCATCATAAGGATTTGCACTCCTCTGTCAACCCAGAACACCCGGTATCCACTGGGGAAGTTCACTTGCCAAATCATGACCGCGTAGGTATTTTTTGGGCGTTGTTGCTACTATCGGCTCAGTCTAAAGTAGAGTTGCTTCAAGAGGAGTTTTATCAAGACCTCAAAATCCGCGCGCTTTGAGCTTAGAGGGTATTAGGTTCTCGGGCGAAACTAATAACTATGCCACTGCGTCGGTTAAAATTCCAGGGAGAATCTCGCTCTATGGCATTCTGTTGCTGAGTCCCGAATGCGGAGAGTGGCAGTGCGAAGTTCTTGGTGATTCCCTATTCCTGGTTTCTTAAATCTAGGTAAATTGGGGATAAATGATTGATAGCCTGGTACGATGTCGCCTATAAACTGGTCAGGATTTTGCTGTGATCGATCGATTCGACGATCGCCACCGCTAGCATCTAATTGTTCAGTTGATATCAGTTAACAGAGGGTTGAGGAAGTTAAGAGTCAGGAACTCAGGGCTAAAGCCACTGAGCTTGTAAGAAATTGCAAGCTGTTCTGACCAGACCCCTCGAAAGAGGAGACGTTATTTAGGTCACGACACCGGAGAATGCGACGCTAGTTTTCCGCTCTGTCATCTGCAATTAAACAGTTTTAAAGTCACTGAAACAGTGTTGCAGGTCTAACAAGCTTTTATAACCAGGTCGAAGCGAACATTACCCCGAAAGGGAGGCTCCATAAGAGCAAACATTATGCGTACAGAGTTGCAAGGTTTGAGGCGCTAACTGTCCTGCCGAAAGTGCATTACAAAAGTACACTCCTGTCGAGCAACTCCAAGGCGGTAATGGATACAGAAAGATTAAAGGCGGTTGAAACCGCCCGTGTCGTTTCCCTCTCAGGTCTTTCATACCCTGAGTTTCCCACTTACCGAGTTTTTCTTATGAAAGCGATGATTCTGGCGGCCGGTAAAGGCACTCGCGTCCGTCCTATTACTCAGACAATACCCAAACCGATGATTCCCATCCTGCAAAAGCCAGTGATGGAGTTTTTGGTTGAATTGCTCCGCCAGCACGGATTTGACCAGATTATGGTCAATGTTTCCCACCTGGCCGACGTGATTGAAAACTACTTTCGCGACGGTCAAAAGTTTGGGGTACAAATTGCCTATTCTTTTGAAGGGCGAATTGAGGAGGGAGAACTGATTGGAGAGGCTCTCGGTTCTGCTGGTGGCATGAAACGAATTCAGGATTTCTCGCCGTTTTTTGACGATACTTTTGTGGTGCTGTGCGGCGACGCTTTGATTGACTTGGACTTGACTGCTGCTGTGAAGTGGCACCGGGAAAAAGGGGCGATCGCTACTATTGTTATGAAATCGGTTCCCCGCGAGGAGGTTCCCAGTTACGGAGTGGTGGTAACAGACGAGTCTGGCAAAATTAAAGATTTCCAAGAAAAACCTTCTGTAGAGGAAGCTCTGAGTACCGACATTAACACTGGTATTTATATTTTTGAACCGGAAATATTCAAATACATCCCTTCGGGCCAGGAATACGATATCGGTTCGCAGTTATTTCCCAAGCTAGTAGCAGAAGGCGCGCCTTTTTACGGAATTAGCATGGACTTTGAGTGGGTGGATATCGGCAAAGTTCCTGACTATTGGCGGGCAATTCAGAGCGTGCTGCTGGGACAAGTTAAAAATGTTTCGATTCCGGGAATTGAAGTGCGCCCCGGCATTTACGCTGGTTTGAATGTAGCTGTTAACTGGGATAAAGTTGATATTACTGGGCCTGTTTACATAGGGGGGATGACGATCATTGAGGATGGAGCAAAAATTGTCGGCCCGACAATGATTGGCCCAAATTGTTGGCTTTGCAGTGGCGCCACTGTGGAAAACAGCGTGATTTTTGAGTATTCCCGTTTGGGCCCGGAGGTGCGGTTGGTTGACAAACTGGTGTTCGGGCGCTACTGCGTTGATAAAACCGGGGCTGCGATCGATTTGCAAGCGGCGGCTCTCGATTGGCTGATTACTGACGCTCGCCAAGTTTTACCCACTCAACACGGAGAAGAGCGGCGCGCGATATCTGAAATTCTCGGTAATGGTGGATAATTGCTAATTGCTAATTGCTAATTGCTAATTGCTCAAGGTAAGGTGCGCCTAGCGCACCCTACTTTTACATTTACGATCTCAGCTTTCAATTCTGGTTATGTGCTTAGGTTGCACCTCACCTCTTCCACCATTCTCGCTTAACAGGCTTTCCGGCCTGTTCCACAAGAAAATCTACTGTTTGTGGAACAGGCCGGAAAGCCTGTTCATAAAAGGCTTCTTGACAGTGGTGCAACATCTCAGTTGCACCCTACATCTTGCACCATTCTCAATTAGCCCTAGGGGCGGGTTCGCCAACAGCCTTAAAGCTTGCAAATAGGTTCTATAAACCCGCCCGATCCCACGAAAAATCCTCTTATTGATATTGCTGCAAGATGTCAGTTGCACCCTACATTTTAAGACTGAAGATAAGTATATTGGCTGAGACTCCGCTCATAATTTTGCAGCAAAAGTTGGGCCTCGGAAAGAGTAATTTTATTTTGCTGCAAAGCTGCTTCTGTCTGACGGCGGATGCTTTCCACCAAATTTTCTGAATCGTACTGTACGTAGCTAAGGACTTCTTTCATAGTGTCTCCTTTCACAACGTGTTCGATATGATAGCCAGAAGGTGTTAGCTGAATATGAACTGCATTAGCATCGCCGAATAAGTTGTGAAGGTTGCCCATAATTTCTTGATAAGCACCTCCCAAAAAGAGCGCCAAATAGTAAGGTTCTCCAGGTTTGAGAGTATGCAGTTCCAAAACCGACTTCACATCTCGCAAATCGATGAATTGGTCGATTTTGCCGTCGCTGTCGCAGGTAAGATCGGCTAAAATACCGCGTTGAGTTGGTTCTTCGTCGAGTCGGTTAATTGGCATAATTGGGAACAATTGGTTAATTGCCCAACTGTCCGGTACTGACTGGAAAACAGATAAGTTGATGTAATAAATGGACGCCATCACCTTTTCTAAGTCTTCCAAATCGTCAGATACGTATTCATTTTGCCGCGCGATCGCCTGTATTTTATCGCAGCAAGCCCAGTACAACTGTTCGGTTTTCGCCCGTTCCGCAATTCCCAAATAGCCTAAGTTAAATAAACTGACTGCTTCTTCCTTGAATTGGATAGCATCGTGATAAACTTCTTGGTAATTTTCGGGACTGATAGATTGGTAAATTTCGTAGAGATTGCGCGGAATTTGGTGCGCGTTTTCGTCTACTGGTTCGGGTACTTCTCTGGGGACATCGCTAGTACCGAGTACGTCAAAAACTAACACTGATTGGTGAGAAGCGATCGCCCGCCCGCTTTCGCTAATGATAATTGGAACCGGGATTTTCCGCTCGTCGCAGGCATCTTTCACTCCCGCTACTACGTCGTTAGCGTAGTTTTGCATATTGTAGTTTTTGGAAGCGTGGAAGTTTGTTTTAGACCCGTCGTAGTCAACGCCGAGGCCACCGCCTACGTCCAAGTAGTTCATATTAGCTCCCAATTTAGCTAATTCTACATAAATGTGGCTGGCTTCTCGAATGGCGTCTTTGATAACGCTAATTGAGGAAATTTGAGAGCCGATGTGGAAGTGCAGTAACTGCAAACAACCGAGCATTCCCGCTTTTTCTAGTTCGCCGACTGCACGCATAATTTCAGGAATTGTCAAGCCAAATTTTGCCCGATCGCCCGTGGAACCTCCCCAGCGGCCAACCCCTTTGGTAGTGAGTTTTGCTCGCACTCCCAAAATCGGTTTAATGCCTAATGCAATGCTTGCGGCGATTGCGAGTTCTACTTCCTCTATTTGCTCCAGCACAATTACGGAAGTTTGCCCTAGTCGCTGCGCCAAAATAGCAGTTTCGATGTATTCGCGGTCTTTGTAACCGTTACAAATTAATAAAGCGCCTGGGTTTTTTAAGGTCGCCAAAGCTATCATTAATTCCGGTTTAGATCCGGCTTCGAGCCCGAAGTGATGGGGTTGACCGAAACGCACCAAATCTTCAATTAATTGTCGGTGCTGGTTGCATTTAACTGGAAAGACACCGCGATAGACATTTTTGTAGTTGTACCGAGCGATCGCTCTGGCAAAACACGAATTTAAGCGCTCGATCCGGTCTTCCAAAATATCAGAAAATCGAATCAGCAGGGGCAAAGCCAAATTTCGCTGTTTTAGGGATTCTACCAGTTCGCACAAGTCCAGGGAACCGCCGCGATCGCCCTTGGGAGACACTGTAACGTGACCGGCTGCATTGATCGAAAAATACGGTTCGCCCCAACCTTGAATTCGGTAGAGTTTCTCACTATCTTCTATTGTCCAAGATGCTTGTGGCAGTTGAGCCGCCGTTACCAAAGCAGTGTCTGGTGCCACCGAACTCGTGACTGTTGGCGAGTGAGTCGATAGCGGATCGAGATCGGAGAAAGCAGCGGTAGCTGGGGAACTCATCTTATCAGAAACCTCTTTGAGGAGTGGTCAAATAGATAGTTTATCGCACATATCGGGTTTCCTGATGTAGTTGAAAAATCACTTTGGGTACACGGGCTGGCGATTTTAGATTTTAGATTTTAGATTTTAGATTTTAGAATTGAGTCTACAGATAGATGAAAAGCGGGGATTGAACTACAATCTCAACCGTATTTGCTTTGCGGGACTTATTTCTTCAAACAAATATCCCTATGCAGGTGAACTCGGAAACCGGGTTTCCGAGTTCACCTGCGCCAAGAGAGTTGTCGGACGATCGCTCGCCCGACACACACTAACCAAAAATCACCTCCGGCGGCGCCATGTCAGCGCCCATAATCATTCCCCCGGTCTTAGACTTCTTCAAGCCCGGTTGAGGTGCTTTTTCTGGGGTCTTCTGAGCCGGTGCAACTGAGGCTGGCGGTGTCACCTGCGGTTGAGGTACTGCCTGTGCTCCTGGCACCACGGGTTGCTGCGACAGCCAACCCAAACCCCCTACAGCCCCAGCCATCAAAGCGGTGTAGCCGATGTACAAATGCACCGGACGCATTTGAAAGCCTTCGCCTGAGTCGGAATCGGAAACAGACACATACATACTGGGAATTGGAGTCGGAGCGGGTTTGGGCAAAGCATTCGCCATAGCGCTGCCGTCTAGTCCCAAGGCGTCGCCTAGTCTGCGGATAAAACCTCTAACGTAAATATCTTGGGGCAGTTTGTCGATTTCCCCATTTTCGATCGATTCGATGTGGTGCAGCGGCACGAGAGTTTGACTGTGGAGTTGGAGCAGGGATAGGGAGCGAATTTGCCGTCCCTTACGCAATTCTTTACCCAACTCCCGCAGGCATTCTTCTCGCTGTTGAACGGCTAAAGCTGCTTCTTCTTCCTTGGTGAGTTTTTTCGGCTTTTTGGGAAAACCGAACCCTGGAAAGAATTTTCCGGGGACGGTGACAGTTGCAGGTAGAGCCGACTCGACTTTAATTTCGTCTTGGGGCGCTTGTTTGCTGTCTTCAGAAGTGTTAGTTTCTCGATCGGAATTTTCTTCTGTGTCGGACTCGGTTTGGGGGGGCGCTTCCACAGTAGCGCTGCGCCAATAGAAGACAGGAGCAGTTACTGGTGGCTCCAATTCTTGAATTTCTGTCACCGTCTCAATAGCGGGACTTACAGCAGTAACACTCTCTTGGGCTACTTGCGCTTCAATTTTGTTCTGTTTGGGAAATCGATCGAATGCGAGCTTGACGGCTTCTCTGCTAACTGCTCTAATTAAAATTTCGGCAGCGGAGGCTGCTTCGCCCAACATTGTTTGCAGGCTAGCTAGAGCGTGGCTATAGGTGTCGCTACAGAGGAGTTCAGCTTCTATTTGACCTAGAACAGAACGAAAACTTTCTTGAGAAATTTCAATAGTTGGGTGATCTGTCACCCCAAAATAAGCCTCGGGTTTCAGTGCCATGATATTCATGTTGTCTTGGTAGAAGGTATCTGAGTACGTTCTTCGACAGGTTGGCAGTGATTCCGGATGTCGGTTGGGGGAGAGTGGGAGAGTGGGGCATCGGGCATCGGGCATCGGGCATTGGGCATCGGGCATCGGTTGCCCCTCCCCAATAACTATTGTTTGTGGATGCGATCGAGCAACCAAAGAGCCCCGAAAATCCCGACAAAATGGGCAACTGTGGCGTGAGTATTGGCGAGTACCACAAATATATCTAGAGGCTGAATAAATCGACCCACATCAACTGCGGCACCGAACAAGGCTTGCGGCTGAGCTAGAGATTTCGCTAAAAGCGTGCCGCTGATGGCTTCTGCGCCGATCAGCGTCAGGATCATTCCTGACAAGTTGCTCATCAGTGCCAGCCGCACCTCTTTGATGGTGTCTGCTTTTTTGGGGCGCGCTGCGTTACCGGGCGATCGCAGTTGTCTCGACAAACGGGTGAAGCGGAAAGAGCGATATACGCTGTAAGCGAGTACGGCTAGCCCGCAAATGGCAAAAAAAACGCCCCCGCCGGTGCCGGCACTGGTTGAACGCCCAGCGACGGTAGTGCTGGGGAGGGCGAAGGGGATGGCAAAGAGCAAAATGATCCCCGCTACAACCGCTAGCACTAACTGTACCCAGAAGCAAACCCAGCCTGTTGTACGAAGGGCAAAGGCTACTCGCTGTACGGCGACAGGAAGCTTATCGTTATCTAACTGATTAGTCATATTTTGAGCGGGTATAATTAATTGGCATTAGTTGGCAGCAGTTTTTTCTCTTCGGGGACGGTTGACGGCGGTTAACCCTCTTTATAATAGAAGTAGCAATGTTTAAGATTTGTAACTAACATTGGATTTCACATTTGAATAGCGTCGATCGCCAGGTATCCAAAGCAATGACACAACTACAACCCACCGTCACTCCCAAACTGGAACAGCCAAAGTTTGGCTTCAACAGCTACGCGGAACGCCTTAACGGTCGAGCCGCGATGATCGGTTTTTCTCTAACTTTAATTATCGAGTATGTCACAGGCCAGGGCTTGCTGTCCTGGTTAGGTCTCAACTAATTTTAGCAATGGCGCGGTCAGCCTTACACTTTGTCTTGACTCGAACGGCAGCGGGTGTGGCTTCTGCTGACCGCGACAAATTCGGGAATTGATTAAAATATTAATTAGAAAGAAGCCCAGCGACTTCTCTGCCGAGAGAGTTCTGTTCCCGAATGCAATAGCTGGCTTTTGGAGGTATATATGGGGTGGAATTTTGATTTGACAAGCTTGGCAATTTTGCCTCGCTCCCGTACAATTCCCCACAGGCGAGAAGATTAATTTAGGTGAAGCTAGTCTTTGAGCTAGAAATCCCGATCGTTCCGCCAACTCTAAGTTTTAGAGATGGCTCTAATCGCTTAATGCTTTATTAAACTTGCCATCAAGCGAATTATGGCGACCATATTGACAGGCGCTCCGTTTTATGTAACATTCTCAGGATAATGCCGAAAACCAAGGCAAAAATTTTCTGGTTTGTAAACCACGGTCGATTTAAGACTGACCAGCCTATAACAAGGTCGAACGGGATACCACGATTCGTTAAATGGGTTGAAAATAATGGTTCAACAATGGCTAAAAGCTTCAAAAAGAATAGTTGTACTGACTAAAAAAATAGGGTGGGCTACACCCGAATTTACGCCTGTGGACAAGTAGGAGCCGACTCCCTTGGCAGAAGCAGGAATCAGACCCTCTAGAAAATACTTCTAGTTGAATGGTGAAACTGAGATAAGTTTAGCCAAGTTTTGTATAGCAGCTTGTAAATAAATATAGAACAGAGTAAAACCAAATGAATGCTTCATGGACGCGACTTTTGAGGTCAGCTTACCGTAAAGAGCCAATTACCAGCTTTGTTGTGACAGTGGGCGTTGTCGATGCAGCCATCGGCAGCATGGGTGCGAGTGGCTCTTTATTGGCTTTTGGGCTTGGCACCGCTGGGGTGGCGATGGCTCTCCGCTGGTGGCAATTTTACCGCTCTGCAGCCGAACAAACCGCACCTGCTCCCGAATACTATCTTCCTCCTCAGTCTTCTAGACCTCAGTTACCGGTGCTTAATGTGTCTAAAAAAAATCCTCCTTATTAAGATTACTGGGCAATGCTGACTGGGCGATGTGCCGATCGACTCCCTGGATCTGAGGCACCAAAAGATAGGGCAAGAAAGTCTTTCGATCTTGGATGCTTGGTTTATGAATATTTCTGTTGCCGAGAAACTGTACAAAATTGGCTCTGTAGCTGCCTGTAGCGGTTTGTCGGTCAAAACTGTTCGTTACTATGAGGAGATGGGCTTGCTGTCTCCTGCGGTGGAGCGATCGCCCGCGGGCTATCGCTTGTTTGGCGAAACCGTATTCAACAGGTTGGCGTTTATTAAACGATCTCAGACTCTGGGTTTGAGCCTTCAGGAAATTAAGGATATTTTAGAGGTTCGCGATCGGGGAGAGTTGCCTTGTTCTGAAGCGAAGCAGCATCTAACGGCTAAAGTAGAGGAAATTTCCGTGCAAATTGCAGCCTTAGAAACTTTGAAGAGGGAGTTGCAAGGCATTCTCAAGTGCTGGCAAGAGCAACCCTCGCAGGCGAGCATTACTAGCACGATTTGTCCGAACATTCAGCGGGATTGAGCAGCGGAAAGATACAAAAAAAGGGAAGGAATTATGGGTTTCCTTCCCTTGATGGTTTTGTTGGTGGTTTTGTGGGTGATTTTGTCGATCGTGTTGAGCTTTTAACTGTTTTCGCAGAGTTTGCTGTTGCTTTTTGAGTTGCCGAGCCCTGGCTGAGCCGCCTTTACCTTTGGAGTTTCTACCCTCGCTGCGAGGAGACTCCCAACTTTTTAGTCTCATGTTTTTCATTTTTTGCACTACTTCTATAATACACCGCCAGATTTTCACTGTCAAGTATTTTTTAGAGCGAAGTTTCGTAGTATCAACTGTTGAGTGATTGGGATTTGCTAAAGGCATAGCGATGGTGCGCCCCTAAACACTCTACAGCCCGATCGTGCCCCCATAAGCACCCTACAATTAGAGTTTTTTGTGGATTCCCTTAACAGCCCTAATTGTGTATATTTATCAGTCCAAATATCCGGCGGGTATTTCAGCATCTGTAAAAATTGGCAGCGTTTCCCAAATTTTCACCCATTCCGGAAATTGGGCTACTTTTTTTAGCTGGAGCGACATTTCTATTAAGGAAAATCCTAAATTGTGGAAATCTTGAATAAGTTCGGCTTTCAAGAAAATTTCATTTTTAGCTAAATCGGGAGCATTAGTCGCAATGACAACGCTGTTGCCGGTTTCTAAATTGCATATATAAACTTGTGCGAACACAGTTTGAATCGTTTTCACCGCTGCCGCATTAAACTCTTGTTTGTGGAACAGGTGGACAACTAGAACACCTGCGCTTGACAAGCGAGTTTTGCACAGTTTGTAAAATTCTTGTGTCACCAATTTATAGGGCATATAGCCGCTGCCAAAACCAGCATCCACGATAATTATATCGTTTTTTACTGTGGAATCTTGTTGGGCTAGATATTCGCGCCCGTCTTGAATGACTACTTTGAGTCTGTCGTCGAATTGAATGCCAAAAAATTTTTGAGCTACTTCGACTATTTTTTGGTCAATATCTGTACATTCGACTATCGCGTTAGGGAAATAGTGGTGGAAAATTCTGGGGAGGGTGCCGCCACCAAATCCGATTACATAGATTTTTTTTGGGTTAGTTTTCCAGACTAATGCTAGCAGCACGGATCGGGAATAGGGAAAAATTAAATTTAGTGGATTGTTGAGGTCTAGGATAGATTGAGCTACATTTGTGATTAAGGTTTCTCTGTCTGCTAAGAGCAGTAGTAGCACTGAGTTTATTTTTTTTACGGCGATGCAGTTGTCGCCGGAGTTTTGTTGAAATAGGAAGCCATCTGGCTGTTGCTGAAGCCAAGTGATTTGTTGGTTAATAGCTGCTAAGTTGCTGGTTTGTCGATCGCCTTTATAATCAGTCATACGATTTTAGATTTTAGATTTTAGATTTTAGATTCAGGGTAAACGAATCTTAACTTTAACCCAAAATATGCTACAGTTAGATCCGACTAATTTTTTATGTACTTTATTGTAGTTCAAGATTGTGATCGAGGGCAAGAGGTTTTAGTAAAGCTGTAACTTGGCAACAAAAACAAACAAACAAATAAATTCATTGCCAAAAGTGTATATTTTAAATACCATTTTTTTTTTAGTTTTTCCACATTGAACGACCTAAGAATAGAAAAAAGTAAAGAAGATTTGCTCAAAGATATTAGATCGATCGCGATTCTAGCTATCCAGACGCGGTGCCGACGGATGGGTGGCAAGAACAGCCTATGGTAACGCCAAATATGAATGGTTCAAAAGCTTTCTATAATTACCGGTATACCATCTCATGACCAAGAATTTCTTGATGGTACCCGCCACGTGATTTATCCGTGGAATCAATCCAAAATCTAAAATCTAAAATCCT